>NZ_JAQWGB010000126.1 GCF_029238425.1 Flavicella sp. | reverse complement strand
ATTTGGAAGCATCATTTTTTGTTTTAATATGATTTGAGTATCATTCAAATTCCCTACTGCTTCCGAAGAAAAAGATTGAATTTGTTTCGCTCTTTCTTCTCCACCAATGGCATGAAAGTATTTTTCAATAATGGATTTTATTTTGTTTTTTTGAGCGTGGGTATTGCTGTGTGCAAAAAAAATAAATAGGACGACGCAAAGTAAACGACTTGTTTTCATATCAATTGAATAGGCTGTAAATATATAAAAAACTCAATGGATTCATAACAGTTGATTACGGCTTGCTTTCTTGTTTGTTCGGAAGGGATTAATCCGGTGTTTTTGAGTGTGTTGGTGAGATTTAAATTTGCGTCATATTTGTGTTGTATATTTCTAGAAAAGAAGTATATTTGCACTCGTTTTAAACAAAACAAAATTAAATAATAAACATATGTACGCAATTGTAGAGATAGCAGGGCAGCAGTTTAAAGTAGCAAAAGACCAAAAAGTATACGTACACCGTTTACAATCTGAAGAAGGATCAAAAGTAACTTTTGATAACGTTCTTTTAGTTGGAGAAGGTGAAAAAGTAACTATTGGCGCCCCAGCTATAGAAGGAGCTAAAGTAACAGCTAAGGTATTAGGTCACTTAAAAGGTGATAAAGTAATCGTTTTCAAAAAGAAACGTAGAAAAGGATACAAGAAAAAGAACGGACACCGTCAGTTCTTAACTGAAATCCAAATCGATGGTATCGCTGTAGGTGGTGCTAAGAAAAAAGCAGCAGCTAAGAAAGAAGTAGCAGCTGATGAAGCAGCTCCTAAAAAAGCAGCAGCAAAAAAAGCTCCAGCTAAGAAAGCAGCTCCTAAAAAAGAAGCAGCAGCAAAAAAAGCTCCAGCTAAGAAAGCAGCAGCAAAGAAAGAAGAAAAGTAATTAACGAACCTGTTTTAAATAGGTAATAAAATTAAGAAATTATGGCTCATAAAAAAGGTGTCGGAAGTTCGAAGAATGGTAGAGAATCAGAATCGAAACGTCTAGGTGTAAAAATATATGGTGGTCAAGCGGCAATCGCAGGTAATATCCTTATCCGCCAGAGAGGAACTAAGCACTACCCAGGTGAAAATGTTTACATGGGGAAAGATCATACTTTACATGCTAAAGTTGATGGATTAGTGAAGTTCACTAAAAAGAAAGATAATAGATCTTACGTATCTATTGAAGCTTTTGAAGCTTAAGAAATAGGATTTTTTTAAATCTAAAAACTCCCTTCCATTTTTGGTTGGGAGTTTTGTTGTTTTAGTTTGTGAGATCTTTTGTGAATCAAATTAGAACGAAATATGTACATTAGCAGTATGCAGTTTTTATACAATAGTAGTATTGTTTTAGTAGGAGTAATTCTTAGGATTATAGCATTGTTTAATCCTAAAATTAAATTGTTTGTAAAAGGTCGTGAGCAGGTGTTTTCAAAATTAGAAAGAGAGATTTCTAAGACCGATAAAGTGGTTTGGGTACATTGTGCTTCGCTAGGCGAGTTTGAACAAGGACGTCCTGTGATTGAAAAGTTAAAAAGCGATTTTAAAAAGCATAAAGTTGTCTTGACATTTTTCTCGCCATCTGGTTATGAGGTGCAAAAAAACTATGATTTGGCTGATGTTGTGGTGTATTTGCCTTTAGATACTAAAAGGAATGCAAAAAAGTTTCTAAAAGTAGCACATCCTTCTGTTGCTGTTTTTGTGAAGTATGAATTTTGGCCGAATTTATTAACACAATTGAGTGTTCATAATATTCCAACCCTTTTGGTGTCTGGAATTTTTAGAAAAGAACAGATTTTCTTTAAGAATTATGGAAGTTGGATGCGTTCTAAATTGAAAGCTTTTTCGTTTTTCTTTTTGCAAGACAAGTCTTCCTCGGATTTACTTACATCTATAGGATTTGAAAATAATCTAGTTTGTGGAGATACCAGGTTTGATCGTGTTTATGATATTATCAGTCGTGATAACAAGCTAGATTATATTGATGAATTTGTGAATAGTTCACCTGTTTTGGTTGCGGGTAGTACCTGGCAAGAGGATGAAGATTTATTGGTGGATTATATTTTAAATCATTCAAAAGAATCGGAAAAGTTTATCATTGCTCCTCATAATATCAAAGAAGAAGGAATTCTCAGATTGAAAAATTCTCTGAAAGATAAGGCGGTATTATTTTCAGAAAGAGAAGGTCAGTCTTTACAAGATTTTAAAGTGTTTATCATCGATACCATCGGAATTCTTACAAAAATTTATGCCGTGGCTGATGTTGCTTACGTAGGCGGTGGTTATACCAAAAGCGGTATCCATAACGTGCTGGAGCCAGCAACTTTTGGGGTTCCGGTTGTAATTGGACCGAATTTTAAAAAATTTAGAGAAGCTAAAGATCTTGTGAACTTGGGTGGTGTCGTTTCTACTTCAGATCAAGTATCGGTAAATGCCATCTTAAAAAAGTTCTCTGAGGAGGATGTGTTCAGGAAAGAAAGAGGTGAAATTGCTTTAAATTACATCAAACAAAGTTTAGGAGCTTCTGATAAAATCATGAATTACCTAAAAACCTTGCTTTAGGAGCTAAAGAGTTTGTAAAAATCAAAGTGATAAATTGGGTGATGTTCTATTTAGATGAAGCTATTTATGAACTCGGTATTTCTCTTGGTGCTTTCTGGTTTAGATGCGTTTAAATTTTGTTATTAGTTCTTTTTGTCAGAACTTTACAAGCTTATAGAACCTTAGAAAATGGAAACTTTAGTTGATTCTTTTGGGAGGCAAATAACCTATTTGCGTTTAGCGGTTACAGATCGTTGTAATTTGCGTTGTACCTACTGTATGCCTGCAGAAGGAGCTGCTATCGTAGAGCGAAAGGAATTGTTGACTTTTAAGGAAATGTATCGTATTACGCGTGTCCTTTCTGAATTAGGAGTAAATAAAGTACGTCTGACAGGTGGTGAGCCTTTTGTTAGAAAAAATTTTATAGATTTTATTAAAATGCTTTCGTTCAATGATCGATTGGATGAAATAAATATGACGACCAACGGTGCCTTGATTGCAGAGCATATTGAGGAACTCGAAAAATTAAAAGTTAAAACAATCAATTTGAGTATTGATAGTTTGGATGCAGCAAATTTTGCTAAAATAACACGTCGAGATGTGTTTGATAAGGTTTGGGATACTTATGAATTATTGAAAAAAAGTAGCTTGAAATTAAAGTTGAACATTGTGGTTCAATCGGGTGTCAATACTTCTGAAATCAATGATTTTGTTGCGTTGACAGAAAAAGAAGCCATTGAAATTCGTTTTATTGAAGAGATGCCTTTCAATGGAGTTGGGAAAAGAGCTACAGAAGAAGTATGGAATTTTAATAAGATTCTGAATGAAGTGAAGGATGGTTATAAGGAGGTTGAGAAGTTACCAGTGTTAAAATCTTCCACTTCTCATACATTTAGAGTAAAAGGGTTCAAAGGCGTTTTCGGTATTATTCCGGCCTATACTCGTACCATTTGTCATGATTGCAATAGAATAAGAATTACCTCTACAGGTTTGCTTAAAAACTGTTTGTTTGATGAAGGTGTTTTTAATGTGAGAGATTTTCTACGTAACGGAGCAAATGATACAGAATTAAAACAACTGTTTATAGATTTAGTTTCAAAAAAGCCAAAAGATGGTTTTGTTGCTGAAGCGAATAGGCTGAAAAATAAAAATGTTTCCGAAAGTATGTCTTCTATCGGAGGGTAATTTAATTATAATGGGTGGAGAAAAAACTTCTAGAAGAAAGATAACCATACTGATTTTGGTTTCCATAGTATTGATGTTGATTTTTTCGAATTTCGACTTGACAAAGCAAATACACATTCCTTTAGGTGAAAAAGATTGGTTGTTACCAGTACCAGTATTGTTTCCTTTGTTATTTGTTTTTCTCTATGCAAATATTAAATATTTGAAATTTTCTTATGCTGAGGGGAAAAATATACTTCAAAAAATAATTTTTGGAACGACAAATTTGATCATTACAATTTCTATATTTCTAGTTGGGTTTTCATTTTGGAAATACAGTCAAGGTGATATTGATGTCGCGTTTTTTGGAGAAACTAAAAAAGCTTTCCATCTGAATTTTAGAAATTTGTTTTTTTGGGTTTTTTACCAGAGTGTCTTGATGGCTTATGGAGTATCCATTCTTAAAATTATGGTAAGTAGGTTAAGAAAATGATTCGTTAGTTATACGAGTGCAATAAAAATTACATGATAGAAGTTACACAAGCAAGTGAGTTGATATTGGCGAATAACCAAGATTATGGGGTGGAGTCAATTGGTTTTATGCAATCTTTGGGTAGAGTTCTCAAAGAGGAAATTGTAGCTGATAGAGATTTTCCTCCTTTTGATAGAGTTTGTATGGATGGTATTGCTGTTTCTTTTGAAATTTTTTCAAAAGGGCAAAGATCTTTTCCTGTAGAAGGAGTTCAGGCAGCGGGAAGTCCTCAAAAACAATTAAAAGATTCAAAGAGTTGTTTGGAGGTTATGACGGGTGCTATGTTGCCAGTTGGTGTAGATGTTGTGATTCCTTATGAATTGATAACCATTGAGAATGGTATTGCAACTACCTCATTAGAGGATGTGAAATTATTGCAGAACGTTCACTTGAAAGGAAAAGATAGGTTAGAGGGAGATATTTTAATTCCTGAAAACAGAAAAATATCAGCTGCGGAAATCGGTGTTTTAGCAACTGTTGGTAAATCAAACGTGCTAGTGGCCAAACATCCAAAAGTATTAATTGTTTCTACGGGTGATGAGTTGGTAGAGGTTTCAGAAAATCCTTTAGATCATCAAATACGAAGAAGTAACGTTTTTAGTTTACAGGCTTTGTTATTAGATTTGGGTATTTCATCGGATACAAAACATTTGTCGGATGATAAAGAATCTCTGTTAAAAGAAATAGGAACTGCTATGGAAGCATACGATGTACTACTTTTTAGTGGTGCGGTATCCAAAGGGAAGTTTGATTTTATTCCAGAGGTATTAGATGAATTAGGTGTTGAGAAATTATTTCATAAAGTAAAACAGCGTCCTGGAAAACCTTTTTGGTTTGGTAGGCTAGCCTCTTTAGGTGTTGAAGCAACTCATGGTACTGTGGTTTTTGCTTTTCCAGGAAATCCGGTTTCTACTTATGTGAATTGTTTGAAATATTTTTATCCATGGTATCAGAAGTCGGTATATGGTCAAGTACAAGGAACAAAGTATGCAAAACTGGGAGTTGATTTTAATTTTAAACCAAGTCTGACCTATTTCTTACAAGTGAAATTAGAAAATAATAATGGGGAGCTTATTGCAAATCCATTGACGGGAAATGGTTCAGGTGATTTGGCGAACTTAACAGAAGCAGATGCTTTTTTAGAGTTGCCAGGTGATAGAACCCTGTTTAAAAAAGGAGAAATTTTTCCTGTGATAACCTATAGGTAGTTTTTAATTTTGAATGATAAGTTTTAAATTAGTTGTACTTATGAAAGAGAGTCAAAGTATTGGTTAAGATTGTTAAACGATAGCGACTTAATCCGAATATCTGTATCAAAGCTACTTGACGATGTCGAGGAGATTATAAAAATACCAACGGCGATTGTGAAAACATCACAAGAAAGTATTAAAAATTAAACACTAAAAATTTAAAACTTAAAATAGTTTGAGCGAATTTTCACATCTAAGCAATAACGATCAACCTAAAATGGTAGATGTTGGTGCTAAAAAAATCACAAAAAGACAAGCAACTGCTAAGGCTACTATGTTTTTAGGTAAAGAAATAATATCTTTATTCGAGAATGAAGAATTGAAAACTAAAAAAGGACCAGTTTTTCAAACAGCAATTATTGCGGGAATTCAGGCAGTAAAGAAAACGTCAGAGTTGATTCCAATGTGCCATCCTTTGTTGATTCATGGTGTGGATGTTGAAATTAATATCATAGATGAAGAGCATATTGAGTTGTTTTGCACGGTCAAAATAGAAGGAAAAACAGGTGTGGAAATGGAAGCATTGACCGGAGTCAATATTGCGGCTCTAACAGTTTATGATATGTGTAAATCTGTTTCGCAAGAGATGTTTATCAAAGAAGTGGTTTTAGTTAAAAAATCTGGAGGAAAGTCAGATATCAATAAAGAATAAATGAAAAAACATAGCAAGCACGCAAAACTGACACTGAGAAAAAATGGAGAATTTGCTCCCAATGAAATTGCATTAGTGGGTGTTAAATGCAGTGTTATTTCTGATCTAGTTGCAGAAATCAGCAAAGCAATCTCAGATAAAGTAAAAATCGCGTATGCCGATGCTTCTCATGGGAAAGACAATACGGCTCCTGTTTTTGATACCTTTACGTATCATTCTTCTGGGGATACTATTATCTCTTCGGATATAAAGAAAAATAAGTTCAATGAACGAGTTCGTTTCTCTAATTATGATCTTGTTTTGGTCAATGGAAATCATTTTCCAGCTCAAAAGCAAATTGTAATCTTAGATCCTGAAAAAGAAAAATCTATTGAAAAAAGAATAGAACAGTTAGATGCAGTTCAGTTTTTTGTATCGACTCAAAAAGAATTAGAAATCTTTGATTCATTAAAAACTAAGTATCCAGAATATGCAAGTTTGCCAATGTATGCGATAGAGGATGTTGACGCAATTACGAAACATGTTTTGAGTATTGTAGCGTCTGAAACTCCAAGTCTTAATGGACTTGTTTTGGTGGGCGGTAAGAGTACAAGAATGGGGACGGATAAAGCGCAATTGACTTATCATGGAATGCCTCAAAGTGATTTTGCTGTGAATCTATTGGAAGAGAAAGGCTTGCAAACCTTTGTTTCTGTTAGGGCGCATCAAAAAATAGAGGGTCATAAAACCATTACCGATGCTTTTGTTGGTTTAGGTCCTTTTGGGGCAATTTGTTCTGCCTTTATGAAAAACCCGAACGAAGCTTATTTGGTGTTGGCAACTGATTTACCTTATGTTTCTGATGAGGTGATAGACTTGTTGTTGAGAAATAGGAATCCTAAAAGAGTTGCCACAGCGATCAAAGGGAAGTCGGCAAAATTTATGGAGCCATTGATTACAATTTGGGAGCCTAAAGCCTATCCTATTTTATTAAGTTATTTGACACAAGGTTATTCTTGCCCAAGAAAAATATTGATCAATTCTGATGTTGAAATTATTGAAGTTGAAGATGCTTTGATTAGAAATGTTAATACACCAGAAGAATTCGAAACAGTAAAAGAAGAATTGAACACGTTAAAGTAAAATAAGATGATTTTAGAGAAAAGAATACCTTTAAGTTATTGGTTTAAAATGATTCGTTTTGATATGCTTATCATCGCAATCTTTTCCTCTTTTGTGTTTATATTGTCTCTTTATTTGCAACACCTGACCATTCCATTTTCAATTGTTGCTTTTCTAGGAACTGCGATTTCTTTATTGCTTTCCTTTAAGTTAAGTCAGTCTTATGATAGATGGTGGGAAGCTAGAAAAATATGGGGAGCAATTGTAAATGATTCTAGAAGCTTTGTAGTGCAATTAAAGAATTTTACGGATGGAGCAAACCCAGAAATTGTTGGTAGAATGGGCTTTCGTCAAATGGGTTGGTGTTATGTTTTAGGAAATGATTTGAGAAAATTAGAGTCTTTAGATATTGCCGAACAATTTGTCTCTAAGGAAGAATTAGAAGTTTTAAAAACTAGTAAAAACAGAGCCTTGACTTTATTAGATTTTCATAACAAGGATCTATTGGAACTTCACAAGTCGAAAATGATAAATGATTATCAGCAAATGCAAATCGATAGCACGATTGTGAGGCTTTGTGCTTCGATGGGAAAAGCAGAACGTATAAAAAATACTTTTTTCCCAAAAACGTATCGCATGACTTTGCATTTCTTTATCTATATATTTTTAATATCTCTTTCTTTGTCTCTGACTGATTTGCATAATATTGTTGAGATACCTTTTATGATGGTTATATCATTGCCGTTTTTTATGTTAGAAAAAATAGCGATGACCATTCAGGATCCTTTTGAAAACAAACCCGCAGATACCCCAGTAACCAGTATCGCAAGAACTATTGAAATCAATTTAAAGCAATTGTTGGGAGAGGAAGAAATCCCTGAAAAAATGGTTTCAGATACTTATTATTCTCTTTAATTTTTTATGAAAATTACTCCTTTCGAATTTTATACGACTGAAGAAAAGCGTTTTCAAGAATTGTTTTCTAAGGTTCAGAAGCAACTTAGAACCTATAGTCTCATTCGTTTTGTAGCTTTTGTGTCTACAATTTTTTTGATTTATTTTTTCTTGGGGAACCAGAATATAATGCTGACTTCTGTAGTTGTGGGTGGAACTATATTTGGTGTTTTCTTGAAGAAATATTGGCGAAAAAAAGAAGAGAAGGAATATTTGTCTCGATTGATAGCTATAAATAAATTGGAGCTAGCTGTATTGAAAGGAGATACTTCTATGTTGGATAGAGGTGATCATTTTAAAGATCCGAAACATGCCTATAGTTTTGATATTGATGTTTTTGGTGAGAGTTCTTTTTTTCAGTTTTTAAACAGGACTTCAACTACTGCAGGGACAGAGAAGTTGGTTTCTCTTTTAAACGAAAATAGTATTGATGGTATTGAACAAAAGCAAGAAACAGTCAAAGAATTAGCGGTTTTAGCCAAATGGAGACAAAAATATGCTGCTTTGGCAAGTTCTGTACAAACTGAGGTTTCTCCAAATGAAATCATTCGTTGGTTGCATAGTCACAAAACAAGCTTACCTGGCTTTGGTAAATGGTTGCCATTGGTGTTTTCAATGGTTTCTTTGTTGTTGGTTTGTGCGATTTCATTTTTAAATATTTCTTTTAATTTTCTAACGATTTGGTTTTTTGTTGGACTTGGGATCTCTGGAGTTTTTATCAAAAAAGTCAATCATTTGTATTTAAGAGTTGGGAAGGTGAAGGCTACTTTTCAACAGTATTATAAGCTTTTAGAGGTTTTAGAGGGTAAAGAATTTTCTTCTGAGAGTTTAGTTCAAATGCGATCAAAAATCAATACTTCCGAGAAAAAGGCATCTAAAGAAATGGCTGTCTTTTTTAATTATTTGAATGCTTTGGATCAGAGGAATAATGTAATCTTTGCCATCTTTGGAAATGGATTGTTGCTTTGGGATTTTAAGCAGGCCTATCGAGTAGAGCGATGGATGGATGCGAACAAAGACTATGTAAAAGATTGGTTTGAGGTCATCTCTTTTTTTGATGCTTATAACAGTTTGGCAAATTATGCTTTTAACAATCCGGAGTTTACTTATGCTACCATTTCAAATGAAGTTTCTGTGATTGATGCCAAAGGTTTAGGGCATCCGTCATTGGCAGCGTCAAAAAGAATTACGAGTCATTGTATTATTGCAAATAAAGACTTTTTTATTATTACTGGAGCCAATATGGCGGGTAAAAGTACTTTTCTAAGAACTGTATCCTTTAGTATTTTGATGTCGAATATGGGACTTCCTGTTTGTGCGCAAGAAATCAGATACAATCCGGTTAAATTGATTACTTCAATTAGAAATAGTGATTCACTGTCCGAAGACACTTCTTATTTTTTCTCTGAATTAAAGCGATTGAAATATATTGTAGATGCCATTAAAAATGATAATTATTTTATCGTATTGGATGAAATCCTGAAAGGGACCAATAGTACGGATAAAGCGGAAGGTTCTCAGAAATTTGTTGAAAAATTAGTGGCTTCAAATACTACAGGAATCATTGCGACACATGATCTAAGTCTGTGTGAAATAGAAAGTGAATATGAAGAAATCCATAATTATTATTTTGATGCAGAGATAAAAAACGACGAACTGTATTTTGATTACAAACTAAAAAAAGGGGTGTGTCAAAATATGAATGCTTCCTTCTTGTTACGAAAAATGGAAATTGTTTAGATTCAGGATTCAGGATTCATGATTCAGGAGTCAAAGTATTCAAATGTTTAAAACCCTGATTCTTGTGTCTTGAATCCAGAATCTTTAATACTTTTAAGGATGTGCATTTACCCAAACCTCGCCGTCAGAGAAATGTTCTTTCTTCCAAATAGGTACGGTTTCTTTTAAGGTGTCAATAGCAAACTGACATGCCTCAAATGCTGCTACTCTATGAGCTGCGGAAACCGCTATAATTACTGGAATATCTCCGATTTGCAACATGCCTTCTGCATGGTGAATGGCTATTTTTAAAACATCAAATTTTTCCAAAGCCTTTTCAGCGATCAATTCCATTTCCTTGATAGCCATAGGGCCATAGGCCGAAAAATCAAGTTTTTTAACTTTTTTTCCTTTGGTGTGATTTCGAACCGTTCCAACAAAAATATCTATTCCACCACAAGTTGGGTCGTCTACGAAGTTGTAGCACTCGTCAAGAGAAAGTTTATCAGTAGTAAGTTTTATGGAAATATTGCTCATGTGATGTTGGTTTTCGAATCAAATTTTTAGACTCAAGTGTTTTTTATCGGATATAAGTAGAACTAAGTTTCTAGGAATCATCCACCGCTAACCGGAGGGATAATTGCAATTACATCATTGTCTTTTACAATAGTGTCATCCAGCGCGTATGATTCATTCAAAGCAATGACATAGGTGTTGTAATTTTGTAATTGGGGATAAGTTTCCGTCAATTTTTTCTTGAAATCAGAGACGGTACCATCCATCTTTAGTTCCAGATTTATGGAAGATTCACCTACCAGATCGGCAACAATTCCAAAAAGTAAGACTTGAGTTTGCATTTGTTTTTTTGTTTGTGTAAAAATAATCATTTTGTTCGTGATTTTCCTTTTTTAGAACTCAATAATTCTGAACCTTCAACTCGTTTTTATTAAGTATTTTTGTGCTGGTTTGACAATTTTAGAAAGACATACGAAATTAATAAAAGACAAGGCGCTCTCTATGGGGTTTGCTAGTATTGGTGTTTCTAAAGCGGGCTTTTTGGAAGAGGAGGCGCCAAGGCTCGAAGCTTGGTTGAAAAAAGGATATCAAGGAGAGATGAATTATCTTGAAAATCATTTTGACAAGCGATTGGACCCTACGTTATTGGTAGAAGGGGCGAAGTCTGTTATTTCCTTAAGCTATAATTATTTTCCTGAGGAACAACAAACCGAAGATTCTTTTAAATTGGCTAAATATGCTTACGGTCAAGACTATCATCATGTGATTAAAAAGAAATTACAGGAATTGATGCTTTTTATTCATGAAGAAATTGGAGAAGTAGGAGGTAGAGTTTTTACGGATTCGGCTCCAGTTATGGAAAGAGCATGGGCTCAGAAATCAGGTCTAGGTTGGAATGGTAAACATTCCTTATTAATTCAAAAAAATCAAGGCTCTTTTTTCTTTTTGTCGGAGATGATTTTAGATTTGGAGCTGGAATATGATGCTCCGTTTCAAACAGATCATTGTGGGACTTGTACCAAATGCATCGATGCTTGTCCAACTCAAGCTATTGTTCCTGACCATACGGTAGATGGTAGCAAATGTATTTCTTATTTTACGATAGAATTGAAAAATGAGTTGCCAATTTCCGTTAAAGGGAAATTTGACGACTGGATGTTTGGCTGTGATATTTGTCAAGATGTATGTCCTTGGAATCGGTTTTCGAAACCACATTCAGAACCTTTGTTTAATCCGCATCCAGATTTGTTACAAATGTCAAAAGGGGATTGGCAAGAAATATCAGAAGATGTTTTCAAAAAAATATTTCAAAAGTCAGCAGTGAAACGAACTAAGTTTAGTGGCTTGACCAGGAATATTAAGTTTTTAAAGGACTAGATCTTATTAGACGTTACAGAGAGTTTGTATTAAGACTGACTTTAAATTTTTCTAGACGGCTACTGTAGCTTTTTTTCTTTTTAAAAGACTAAAAAATAGCTCAATATTCTACTTGAAAATGAATATATTTGTTGGTTAATTAACCTACGAAAAATAGCATGTCTGAATCTAGAAAAAGAAGAGAAGCCTTATTATATCACGCCAAACCAACACCAGGGAAAATTAAAGTAGTACCTACCAAAAAATATGCAAGTCAAAGAGATTTGTCTTTGGCCTATTCGCCAGGGGTGGCAGAACCTTGTTTGGAAATAGAAAAAGATCCTGAAAATGCGTATAGATATACTTCTAAAGGAAATTTAGTTGCGGTAATTTCTAACGGAACCGCAGTATTAGGATTGGGAGATATTGGTCCTTTGGCAGGGAAACCTGTAATGGAAGGAAAAGGTTTACTATTTAAGATATTTGCTGATATTAATGTGTTTGATATTGAAGTAGATGTTACAGATGTAGATAAGTTTATTGATACTGTAAAAGCAATTTCTCCAACATTTGGTGGAATTAATTTAGAGGATATCAAAGCTCCTGAAGCTTTTGAGATAGAAAGAAGATTAAAGGAAGAATTGGATATTCCGGTAATGCATGATGATCAGCACGGAACTGCAATCATTTCTGCAGCAGCATTGAAAAATGCAGCGGAGATCGTGGGTAAAAACTTAGAGGATTTACAAATTGTTGTAAACGGTGCCGGTGCAGCTGCGATTTCTTGTACTAGATTGTATATGTCGCTTGGTGCGAAGAGAGAAAATATTGTGATGTGTGACTCTAAGGGAGTTATTCGTAATGATCGTGATAATTTAACTTCTCAAAAAGCAGAATTTTCTACAGATAGAGACTTGACAACTTTAGAGGAAGCGATGGTGGCTTCAGACGTTTTTATTGGTTTGTCAAAAGGAGATGTTGTAACACCAGAGATGTTGTTAACAATGACAAAAGACCCAATTGTTTTTGCAATGGCGAATCCAACACCAGAAATAAACTTTGACTTGGCTGTTAAAACCAGAAAAGATATCATCATGGCTACAGGTCGTTCTGACCATCCTAACCAGGTGAATAATGTTTTAGGATTTCCTTTTATTTTTAGAGGGGCATTGGATGTTAGAGCTACGGGTATTAATGAAGAAATGAAAATGGCAGCGGTACATGCCTTGGCAGATTTAGCTAAGAAAACTGTTCCAGAGCAAGTGAATTTAGCATACAACCAATCAAATCTTACTTTCGGAAGAGATTATATCATCCCAAAACCTTTTGACCCTAGGTTGATTTATGAGATTCCACCAGCAATTGCAAAAGCAGCGATGGAATCAGGAATTGCAAAATATCCTATCCAAGATTGGGAAAAATATAAGCATGAATTGATGGAGCGTTTAGGAACCGGAAATAAAATGGTTCGGATGCTGCATGACAGAGCAAAATCAAATCCAAAAAGATTGGTTTTCAATGAGGCGGATAAATTGAATGTAATGAAAGCTGCTCAAATAGTTTATGATGAAGGAATTGCAATTCC
>NZ_JAQWGB010000123.1 GCF_029238425.1 Flavicella sp. | reverse complement strand
GCAAATATAGTGATTCGCTTGTAAGAGACAAAGGGACAAGAGTTGAGATTTAGCAAGGTGAATTCATAATTTTAGGCTATTTTCGTTGTATGATTTTAGTTACAGGTGGTACAGGAATGGTAGGGGCTCATTTGTTATTGCGATTGACGCAGTCTGGGCATTCCGTAAGAGCAATTTATAGAAGTGAAAAGTCTTTAGAGAAAACCAGAAAAGTATTTTCCTATGTTGGGAAAGATGCTGATTTGCTATTCTCAAAAATTGATTGGGTAGCTGCTAATATTACGGATATACCTTCATTAGAATCTGCTTTCGAAGGGGTTGAAAAAGTGTATCATATTGCTGCTTTGGTTTCTTTTGATGAGCGTTTAGCAAAACAAATGCGATCCGTGAATATTGATGGAACAGCGAATGTTGTTAATTTGAGTATCGCCCATGGAGTTTCTAAATTTTGCTTTGTGAGTTCTATTGCTTCGATTGCTAAGTCAGTGGAAAAATCTTTTATTGATGAGGAAGATGATTTTAATCTAATGACCAATAATTATAGTTATGCTATAACAAAGTATGGAGCTGAAATGGAGGTTTGGAGAGGTGCTCAGGAAGGATTGAAAGTTTTGATTGTCAATCCAGGAGTGATACTAGGAACTGGGTTTTGGAAAGAAAATTCTGGGTTGTTATTTTCGATGATAGATAAAGGAACTCCTTTTTATACAGAGGGTGTGACTGGGTTTGTTGGGGTAAATGATGTTGTCTCAGTAATGGTCAAAGGAATGGAATCTGATATTTCTAATGAGCGATTTATTTTGGTTTCAGAGAATATTGGCTTTAAAGAGGTTTTTCATCAGATAGCCGATGCCTTACAAAAGAAAAAGCCACGTGTAAAGTTAAATGTAATATTGGCAGAAATAGGATGGAGGCTGTCTTTGGTAAAGTCAATTATTACCGGTAAAACGAATAGCTTTACGCGTCATGCAGCAAAATCAGCAAATAACAAGTCCTATTATAACTCGGAAAAAGTCCAAAAAATGTTAAGTTTTGAGTTTCAATCAATAGCTAAAGTTATTGAAGAGACTGCTGATCAGTATAAAAAGGATACTATTTAATATTCTTGCTTGAAGATTCGTTGTCTTGAATAAAATCAGACTTTTGCAAGCTGTCCATTTCCATTAAAACCTTCTCTGGTTGGACGGAGTCTAGAGGTTTGATTTTGATCAAACTGTCGTGAATTCTAAGACTGTCTTTTTTAGCTTTTTTTAGAGAGTCTCTCCTGTATCTAGCACGCTTGGTGCTATCTCTTTTGATAGAGTCTTTAACCTTTTTAATGGCTTTGAACTCTGTATTGAATCCTTTAATTTTGTTTTCTACCTCTTTGTAGATTTTTTCATAGTCATCGATCTTAGTAGTGTAATAATGATTACTTCTTCTAAATCGGGCACTATCTATTCCGTATTTTTCAAATACTAAAAATGTGTAATCTATGTTTCTTTCATCGAATTTATTTTTATACACTTTGGAAGAAGTGGCAAGGTATAAATCTGAAAGTAAAATAACCATGGAGTCCTTTGATATAAGGTCATCTGGCTTTTTAAAAATAGTATTACTTGTACAAGAAATCATGCAAGCAACTAAAAGTATAAGAATACTATTTTTCATTTTTTATCTATTAAATGTAATTCTTTCTCCTTTGGTAATATCATCAAAATTTCCTTCATCATAGATTAAATTACCATTGATAAAAGTTTGAGTGACAGTAGATTTAAACTCTGTTCCTTCAAAAGGAGTCCATCCACATTTGTAAAGTGTATTTTCTTTGGTTGCTGTCCATGACTTGTCAAGGTCAACCAATACTAAATCGGCATAGAAACCTTCTTTTACATAACCTCTCTTTTCTACTTCAAATAAAATAGCTGGATTGTGAGCCATTTTTTCAACTACTTTTTCCAAGGTGATTTTACCTTCTTTTACAAAGTTTATCATGGCTGGTAAAGCGTGTTGTACAAGTGGTCCTCCACTTGGTGCTTTGGTATATACGTTTTGTTTTTCTTCCAAGGTATGAGGTGCATGGTCTGTTGCAATCACATCAATTCTGTCATCCAAAAGAGCTTTCCATAATCCATCTCTATCAGAAGCAGATTTTACGGCAGGATTCCATTTGATAAAAGTTCCTTTAGTCTCATAGTCTTTGTCTTCAAAAGTCAAATGGTGCACACAAACTTCAGCAGTGATTTTTTTGTCTTTCAATGGAATGTCATTGCGGAATAATGCAGTTTCTTTAGCTGTTGATAAATGGAAAATATGTAAACGAGCTCCAGTTTCTTTGGCTAATTCAATTGCTTTTGAAGAAGATAAATAACACGCTTCTTCGCTTCTAATAATTGGGTGATATTTTAACGGAATATCATCTCCAAATTTATCTTTGTATTCTTGGAAGTTTCTTCTGATGGTACCCTCATCTTCACAATGAACAGAGATTACCATGTTAGTAGAAGAAAATATTTTTCTCAAAACATCTTCATCATCAACCAACATATTCCCTGTAGAAGATCCTAAGAATAATTTGATCCCAGCAACTTGTTTTGGGTCTGTTTTTAATAATTCTTCTAGATTGTCATTTGTTCCTCCAAACATGAAAGAATAATTTACATACGAGTCCGTGCTAGCTGTAGTAAATTTCTTTTCAAGTTCTTCTTGCGTTGTTGCCTGTGGGACTGTATTGGGCATTTCAATAAAAGTGGTGATCCCTCCAGCAGCGGCGGCTCTGCTTTCTGTAGCAATGTTTGCTTTGTGTGTCAAGCCTGGTTCTCTAAAGTGAACTTGGTCGTCAATAGCACCCGGTAGCAAATATTTTCCGTTAGCATCAATTACTGTAGCGTTTTCTGGCGCAGTAATGTCATTAGCTATGGTTTTTATGAATTTACCTTCAATTAAAACATCAGCATTGATGGTTTTACCTTCGTTTACGATGTTAGCGTTTTTAATAAGTGTAATTTTCATGATATATGTTTAGGAAAGTCCTTTTAATCTTAATTTAATTACTCCAAAAATAGCTTCGGTCACAATAGACCCACTCATTTTTGAGGTACCTTTTGTTCTATCGGTAAATACAATAGAAACTTCCTTGATTGGGAATTTATGTTTCCATGTTTTGAATTTCATTTCTATTTGAAACGCATAACCAACAAATTGGATTTTATCTAAATTTATGGTTTCAAGAACACTTCTGTGGTAGCATACAAAACCAGCGGTCGTGTCGTATAAAGGGATGTTTGTTATAAACTGGACGTATTTAGATGCGAAGTACGATAGTAGTAATCTTTTTATATTCCAGTTGATAACGTTTACATTATTGTTGACATATCTTGATCCAACTGATAATTTAGCGCCATCTTGAACACAGGCATTGTAAAGTTTTATCAAATCCTTTGGATTGTGAGAGAAATCTGCATCCATTTCAATAATGTAGTCATAACTTCTTTTCAAGGCCCATTTAAAACCATGGATATAAGCACTACCAAGTCCTTTTTTCCCTTTTCGTTTTTCAAGAAAAAGACGTTCAGGAAATTCTTGCATTAATTCTTCAACCATTTCGGGAGTCCCGTCTTGAGAATTATCGTCTACTACTAAAATGTGAAATTTCTTATCATCGCTAAAAACTGCAGAAATAATTTCTTTGATGTTTTCAATTTCGTTTAGCGTTGGGATTATTACTATAGTATCGGACATAGACTTAAAAATTGACTACAAATGTATGATTTTTTATTACTAATTTTGCGTTAAAGGTTTTGATAATTTGGAATTAGTTTTAAGAGATTGTTTGCTATGGGTATTGGGATAGAAAGGTCTTTTGAAAATAATGATATATATACCATTGTGTTCGTCACAATTTTATTGTGTTTGACGGCAATAAAATTGAAATATCCCAAAAAGTTTCACGCGATGCTTACAAGTGTCTATTCCAAAGCCTTTTTTTTGGATTATGAAAATGAATTAAAAACCAATTTTAGTGGTTTTAAAATTTTACTTTTTTTGGTTCAAAATCTCGTGTTTTCCGTCTTTTTCACAAAGGTTTATCAAATGAAAATATCTGAGGATAGATTTCAGGATTGGCAATTACTTCGGACTGTATTTTTAGGTTTGACGGTGTTCATAATCGCCAAGCACTTAATTTCTCTAGTGGTTGCAAATATTTTCAATTTTGTTGAGCTTTTTAAAGGATTCCATATTCAAAAATTTACTTATTTAAAGTTGTGTTCTTTGGTGATGTTACCGTTATTATGGTTTATGGTATATTCAGATATAGTTTATAAACCGTTTTTAATGTCGCTGTCTATAGGCGTTTTTATACTGTTAATGGCGTTAACCGCTGTGTTTGTTGTGTTTAGAAATAATAAAGTCATAATTGAAAATTTATTTTATTTTATTGTGTATCTTTGCACACTTGAAATAGTACCGATATTATTAATTTTTAAGATAGCGGTAGATAAATAGTATATTATATGAAAGTGAAAACTATTCTAGTCTCACAACCGGAGCCTAAAGAGAATTCTCCTTATTTTGAATTGTCTGAAAAGCAAAAGGTGAAAATCGATTTTAGATCATTTATTCATGTTGAAGGTATTTCTGTAAAGGAGGTTCGTGCGGAGAAGATAGATTTAAAAGAATTTACAGCAGTTATTTTAACAAGTAGAAATGCTGTAGATCATTTCTTTAGAATTGCAGAAGAAATGAGATTTACTGTACCTGCAGAAATGAAGTATTTTTGCCAGTCTGAAGCAGTGGCTTATTACTTACAGAAATATGTTGTTTACAGAAAACGTAAAATTTATGTAGGTCAAAGAACTTTTCCAGAACTTGGGAAATTGATCAAAAAGCATAAAACAGAAAACTTTTTATTGCCGTCTTCTGATAAATTGAAAGATTTAGTTCCTAAAACTTTGGAAGATTTAGGTGTAAAATGGACTCGTTTGGATTTGTACAAAACGGTAATGAGTGATCTTTCTAATTTAGAAGATGTGTTTTATGATGTTCTTGTTTTCTTTAGTCCATCAGGAATTGATTCTTTATTTAAGAATTTTCCAAACTTTAAGCAAAACGATACTCGAATTGCTGTTTTTGGGAATACTACGGTTAAGGCAGCAACGGATGCCGGATTGAAAATTGATATTTCAGCTCCCACGCCAGAGACGCCATCAATGACTATGGCTTTAGAGAAATATATTAAAGAAGTAAATAAGTCAAAATAATACCTGACTTATATTGATATAAAAGCCGTTTGTTTGACAAACGGCTTTTTTTTGTTAGAACAATAAGGCGTAGATTTCTTCAATCTTTGAAACACAAACAACCTGGATTCCTAAGTTGTCCTTTTTGTATTTATTGAATTTTGAGATAAATATTTTGTCAAAACCAAGTTTTTCAGCTTCAGCAATTCGTTGGTCTATTCTATTTACAGGTCTAATTTCTCCGGCCAGACCTATTTCAGCTGCAAACGTATAATTTTGAGGAATAGCCTCATCATCATTGGAAGATAAAATTGCTGAAACTACGGCTAAGTCGATAGCAGGGTCTGCTACTTGAATTCCACCAGTAATATTTAAAAAAACGTCTTTTGCTCCGAGCCTAAATCCCGCTCTTTTTTCTAGAACAGCAAGGATCATATTTAATCTCTTTAAGTTGTAGCCGGTAGAAGAGCGTTGTGGGGTTCCGTAAACCGCAGTACTCACCAAGGCTTGAACTTCTATCATTAAGGGACGCATACCTTCTAGAGTTGCTGCAATTGCGGTTCCACTTAAATCAGAATCCTTTTCGCTAATTAAAATTTCAGATGGATTTGTAACTTCTCGCAAGCCAGTTCCAAGCATTTCATATATTCCTAACTCTGCTGTAGAACCAAAACGGTTTTTTTGAGACCGTAGAATTCTATAGGTGTGATTTCTATCGCCTTCAAATTGAAGCACAACATCTACCATGTGTTCTAGGATTTTTGGACCAGCAATAGTTCCTTCTTTGTTTATGTGTCCAATTACAAGAACAGGTGTGGCTGTTTCTTTGGCGAATTTAATAAGCTCTGCCGTTGTTTCTTTAATTTGAGATACAGTTCCGGGAGACGCGTCTATTTGATTTGTATGTAAAGTTTGAATAGAGTCAATTACTAAAATATCAGGATCTAAGTTCTCTATATTCTTAAAAATGTTTTGTGTGTTTGTTTCTGTTAGAATCAAGCAGTTTGAGTTTTTATTTTGAAGTCTTTCTGCTCTCATTTTTATTTGAGACTGACTCTCTTCTCCAGATACATAAAGCACTTGTTGTTGCATTTCCAAGGCGATCTGTAGTAGTAAGGTAGATTTTCCAATTCCGGGCTCTCCACCTAGTAAAGTTACAGATCCTGGAACTAACCCTCCTCCAAGAACATTGTTGAGTTCATTATTGTGCGTATGAATTCTATGCTCCTTATTTATTTCAATTTCAGAAACGGGTAGTGGTATATTGGCAGTTTTTTTAGAGGAAGTCTGTTTCCAGTTTCGTTTTTCTTCTTTTTGAACTATTTCTTCTACAATAGTATTCCATTCCTTACAAGAAGAACATTGTCCTTGCCATTTGGGGAATTGTGTTCCGCAACTTTGACAGAAAAAAGTTGTTTTCGTTTTTGCCATAATAAGAGTCTTCTATGGCAAAGAAAAGAAAATACTAGCAAATATTAGGCGCTAATTTTTTTTGATTTATTGTAAAGAGGAAGTAATAAAAAGGAGAGTCCACCAAACACCAATACCATAAGGGTTTGTGAAGTCCACATGATCCAACCAAAACTTAAACCTGCGACTTCATTGATGCCATATAATAATAAAGCACTTTGAATAGCAATTGGGTAAGCGCCAATACCACCGTTAGTAGCGGCATAGCTAAAAGTTCCAATTACAAAGCTGATCAGGACAGCATTAATAGATAGATCGGCAGTTTCTGGGATAGCAAATTTTGCTACATAAAGCATCATGATATACATCACCCAAATAAACAGAGTATGGAAAATAAAAGCCCATTTTTTTTTCATAGTGAAGATGCTTTTGACACCAACAATAAGTCCAGAAATAAATGTCTTAAGTTTGACAACGGATTCTTTTTCTGAGTTTTTCAACCATTTTAGAAATAGATATCCTATCGCTGCTAGAATGATCAAAGCAACTACTGTGTATACTGGATTCTCAGGTAGTTTTTTAGAAAGTTCTGTCTTGATCAAATCGTATTGAGCGAAAAATGCGAGAAGAATGAACAAAGCATACATCACTAAATCAGCAACTCTTTCTGCCACAATGGTACCAAAACCTTTTTCAAAAGGTACATCTTCATATTCAGCTAATGCCGCTGCTCTAGAAAGCTCTCCAGCTCTTGGTATTCCAAGATTCACCAAATAAGCTATGATTACTGCCATGGCACTGTTTAAGAATTTAGGTTTGTAACCCAAAGGCTCCAACATAAATTTCCATCTGTATGCTCTTGAAAAATGACTTAAAACACCTAGCACTAAAGAGAGTAAAACCCACCAATAATTTGCTGTTTTAAATGATGTTTTTACACTTTCTATGTCTTCAGGTGTTAATTTGGATAAAGAAATCCATATTAAAAATACACCCAAAGCCAATGGGATTGTTTTTTTTACAAGGCTTTTTACAGATAGTGCCAAATTATGAAAGGGAATTGTTTGTTTCGTTAGGGAAAACTAATGAAGGTTTGAAAGATTTAGCTTCTTCAAACTCCATAGTTGCATAAGAGATGATAATTACAATATCCCCTTTTGCTACTTTTCTTGCTGCGGGTCCGTTTAAAGTTATTTCTCCACTTTTTCTAGGTCCTGGTATCACATAAGTCTCTAAGCGTTCTCCATTGTTGATGTTTACAATTTGAACCTTTTCTCCTTCAATTAAATTTGAGGCATCCATCAAGTCTTTGTCGATAGTAATGCTTCCAATGTATTGTAAATCAGCACCGGTAACGGTAACTCTGTGTATTTTAGATTTTACTACTTCTATTTGCATGCTGCAAAATTAGTGAATTTGTATATAAGTAGAAACATGGGGAGTTCAAATTGTTAGAAATTGAACAAGTTCCTTATTGTAGTGATATATTATCAATCAATCTTATTTTTCCTGCATAGACTGCTATAAATGCTCTGTATTTTGTTGATTCTGATTTTGAACTGGCAGTTTGCAAGGTTTGTTCATTTGCAATTTCAAAGTATTCAAGATCTAGGTCTGGATTTGAGTCAAATTCTGTTTGGATCCATGAATTGATAGTTGCAATGGAATCTGATTGAAATAATTGAGATGCTTTTGTTAGTGTTTTAAATATAAAAGGTGCCGATTCTCGTTGTTTTTTTGAAAGTCTTGTGTTTCGAGAGCTCATCGCCAAGCCGTCTTTTTCACGAAAAATAGGACAGCCAATAATTTCTATAGGTAGTTGGTTTTTTACAGTCATTTTTTTTATGATCTGTAATTGTTGAAAATCTTTTTCTCCAAAATATGCTTTTGTAGGTTGTGTGATCTCGAAGAATTTTTTAACAATGGTCCCCACTCCGTCAAAATGATTCGCGCGGTGTTTTCCTTCCATTTCGTTTTCTAATCCGTCAAAAGAAAAAGATTCAACATCTATATTGTTAGCATACATTTCTGAGGCATTAGGTGTGAAAATGAGATCACATCCAGTATTTTCTACCAGTTTAATATCTGCATCAAGTGTTGATGGGTAGTTGTCTAAATCTTCTTTTTTATCGAATTGTGTTGGATTGATAAAAATAGTCACAATAGAAAAATCATTTTCAGAGCTTGCTTTGGTTATCAAAGAGATATGTCCCTCGTGGAGAGCCCCCATAGTAGGAGTTAGTCCAATTGTCTTTTGAGATGATTTTAAGGAAGTTATAATGTTGGAGATTTCCTTAATTGTTGTGACTACTTTCATATGGCTTAACGCTAAATTGTGTGCAAACTTAGTATTTTAACATGAAATTAGCATAAAAATTCGTATTTTTGCAAGAATCTATAAATTTAAGTGTTTTGACCATGAAAGATAAGAGAGTATTGTACGTTTCATCTGAAGTTTTACCCTATTTGCCAGAGACAGAAATGTCGTCAACGTCGTTTGAAGCTGCAAGAAAAGCGCATCATAAAGGTGTTCAAACAAGAATTTTTATGCCAAGATACGGTGTCATCAATGAAAGAAGATATCAATTGCATGAGGTGATTCGTTTGTCAGGAATGAATTTGATTGTGAATGATATGGATATGCCATTGATCATTAAAGTTGCTTCTATTCCAAAAGAAAGAATGCAGGTTTATTTTATAGATAATGAAGAGTATTTTAAAAGAAAAGGTACGGTTAAAGACGAGAATAGTGAATTGTTTTCTGATAATGATGAGCGTGCTATTTTCTTTGCAAAAGGAGTTGTAGAGACGGTAAAGAAATTGAACTGGGCTCCGGACATTATTCATGTTCATGGATGGATGGCTTCTCTTTTACCTTTGTATTTAAAAGAATATTATAAAGACGATCCTTTGTTTGCAGAGAGTAAAATTGTGACTTCTTTATATAAATCTGACTTTGAAGGAGCGTTGAACTCTGAGTTAATTAATAAAGTGAAATTTGACAATATTTCGGAAGAAAAAGCTGAGATTTTAAAAGATCCTAGCCATATGAATATTTTAAAGAGTGCTATTGAAAATTCAGATGGCGTGATTCAGGCAACTGAAGAACTTTCTTCTGAGTTGACAGATTTTGTTTCAGAGCAAAATAAGCCTACTTTAGATTTTCAACCTGAAGAAACTTTTGCAGACGCTTATTTAGACTTCTACTCTAATGAAGTTTTAAGTTAAATTCCGAAATATTTTTTATGACAATAAAAGTTAGGAATGCTATGAAAAGTATTGGTTTACTTTCACTGCTATTATTGTTGGTAGTTGCCTGTTCTGATGATGATTTAAACAGTATTGACGCTGGTTTTATTGATAATTTAAATTTTGTTACAAAAGATACTGTTTTTGAGGTAGCGTTTGATGACGAATATATTGATAGCGTAGAGTCCGAATTGAATGGCCAGTTTTTATTGGGTGTTTATGACGAAGAGGCTGTAGGTAAAATAAGATCTTCTTTTGTGTCACAGCTTATGCTTCCGGATACCATTGAGTTCTATTCAGAGATAATTCATCCAGATACGATAGTTACAAGGCATATGGATGGAGTTATTCTAACTATTCCTTATCATTCTAGTGTAAGATTAGTAGAAGAAGATGGGAATATTTTCCAATTAGATTCTGTTTTTGGTAAAAGCTCAACAGATGTAGATGACAATGTAATATATGAAGGTTTCAATGTAAAAGTGCATGAGCTTGCTACCTTTTTGAATCCTTTAGATCCATCAGATCCTTCTTCTGTGAATAAATATTATTCAAATAGAGATTATGATGTAGATGCTTTGTTAAGAGATGAGGCTGCTATTAGCATTTCTCCTTTGGATACAGCAGCTTATTTTACAAAGTCCTTAACAGGAGATATATGGAGAACTTCATTTTCTGATAAGTCGCCGTTTATGTCTGTGTCTTTAGATCCTGGGTATTTTGAAACGAAGTTATTGAGTATTCTTCCAGAAAAAGATGGTACTGTTCCAGATGATCTTCAAAGTCAAGAAAGTTTTATACGTTATATGAAAGGACTCTATGTTGAAGTTACTTCAACAGTAGGGGCTTCAACTGTTACTTTTCCGTTGACAAATGCTTCTGTAGATATGCATTATTCAAATGTGATTTCTCTGGTATCAACAGGGATGAATATTGATACAATAGCTGCTGTTAGAAGATTTGATTTAGGGGGAGTGAAAGCAAATAAACACGAGCCTCTAGAAAAAGCTTCTTATCCGAGAGACTCAGATAAAATTTATATTCAAGGGACTGCAGGTTCATTGTCTAATGTTAAATTGTTTGATTATGATGATCAACCTGGCAATGAGACAATCGTAAGTGATGAGTTGAGAGATTTACGTGATTTAGCAAATGATGATGATGACAATATGTTATGGTTGATCAATGAAGCGAATCTTTTGTTCTATACGGATGGAGAGGATAAGCCAAGTGTTGATAAATTATTCTTGTATAAAAAAGTTCCCTCTATCAACGGGGCTCTTCCTTACAATTCTCAATTGTTAGATTATATTACTGCCTCTAACTTGTCAGTTATTGATGGTGATTTGACAGAAGAGGTTGATGAAGAAGGTAAAACAAGTTATTACTATAAATTTAAAATTACTGATTATATGACCGATTTGCTGTCTGGTAAAGATGCAAGTGGTGCGGTTAATAATCGAAATGTAGATAATTTTGGATTGAAAATTTACAATCCGGGAGATTATCCAACCTCTACCATTGATTCATTGGTAAGAACTCCAAACTGGAACCCAAGAGGGGTTGTTTTGTTCGGAGGTACGGGAGATGGTGATACAGATACTAAAAGGGTAAAATTAAATATCAATTACTCATATCAAAACAGATAAAAATACATTGCTATGTGTGGAATTACTGGGTATATAGGAGCAAGAGCTGCCTATCCTATTGTTATAAAAGGTTTACAGAGATTAGAATATAGAGGTTACGATAGTGCCGGTTTGATGTTGTATAATAACGGCGAATCAACTGTTTTTAAAACCAAAGGAAAGGTAATTGACTTACAGGGAATTGTGAGTGAAGAGAATCAGAAAGGAAATATTTGTATAGGGCATACAAGATGGGCTACACATGGTATTCCTAATGATGTGAATTCTCATCCTCATGTTTCAAATTCAGGAAATATTACGATAATTCATAATGGGATTATTGAAAATTACGACACTATTAAAAAGGAGTTAACTCAGAGAGGTTATGTTTTTAAAAGTGATACGGATACTGAAGTCCTTGTAAATCTAATTGAAGAAGTACAGATTCAAGAAAATTGTCCATTGGCAAAAGCAGTGCAGTTGGCCTTGAATGACGTGATTGGAGCTTATGCTATTGCAGTCTTTGATAAAAGAGATGACAAAAAAATTGTTACGGCAAAATTAGGTTCTCCCTTGGCTATCGGGATTGGTGAAAATAACGAAGAGTTTTTTATTGCCTCAGATGCTTCTCCATTTATTGAGTATACTAAAAATGCAATTTATTTGCAGGACGAAGAGCTTGCGATTGTAGAGAAGGGGAAAGCAATTGAAGTGCGTAAAATACATGATGATTCTTCGGTGGAGCCAGAAATTCATGCTTTAAAATTAAATTTAGCTCAAATAGAGAAAGAAGGTTTTGATCACTTTATGTTGAAAGAAATCTTTGAGCAGCCAAAAGCTATTGTTGATACTTATAGAGGAAGGTTGTTGGCTAATGAAGGTATTATAAGAATGGCCGGTGTTGAAGAATACATCGATCGTTTTAAAAATGCCAATAGAATTATTATCATTGCTTGTGGGACCTCTTGGCATGCTGGTTTGGTTGCAGAGTATTTGTTTGAAGACATTGCTAGAATTCCGGTTGAAGTTGAATATGCTTCTGAGTTCCGTTATAGAAATCCTATCATTACTGAGAAAGATGTAGTGATCGCTATTTCTCAATCTGGTGAAACTGCTGATTCTTTAGCGGCTATTAAAATGGCAAAGGCAAGTGGAGCTTATGTGTTTGGTGTTTGTAATGTCGTTGGGTCTTCTATTGCCCGTGAATCGCATTCAGGTGCATATACACATGCGGGTCCAGAGATTGGAGTGGCTTCTACAAAGGCATTTACTACACAGATTACCTTGCTGACCTTGATGGCTTTGAAATTAGGGAAAGAAAAAGGAATTTTGGCGAATTCTGATTTTCATGCGTATCTTCAAAATATGGAATTGATCCCATCAAAAGTGGAGGTGTTACTGAAACAAAATGAGATTATTAAAAATATTGCTTCTGAGTTTGCTGAAACACCAAGTTGTTTGTTTTTAGGGAGAGGGTATAATTTCCCAGTTGCCTTAGAAGGAGCTTTGAAGTTAAAAGAGATTTCATATATCCATGCAGAGGGCTATCCGGCTGCTGAAATGAAACACGGTCCTATTGCTTTGATTGAAGATGGTTATCCCGTAATTGTGGTAGCAATAAACAAAGGGCATTATGAAAAAGTGGTGAGTAATATCCAAGAGATTAAATCACGTAAAGGAAAAATAATAGCTGTGGTTACCGAAGGAGATGTAACTGTCAAAGAAATGGCAGATCATGTTATTGAGATTCCAGAGGTAGATGAGGCTTTGAGTCCTTTGTTGACAACAATTCCATTGCAGTTATTGTCATATCATGTGGCTGTATTAAGAGGTTGTAACGTAGATCAACCAAGGAATTTAGCAAAATCTGTTACTGTAGAGTAGTAGCAATTTTCATAAAATAAACAAATCCCGATACGGCTGTGTATCGGGATTTTTGTTTTAAAATAATTCTTGAATATTGGTGGTGAAAAGTTTTATGGCAATAGCAAGTAGAATGACACCAAATATTTTTCTTATGATTTGAATTCCAGTATCTCCAATCAGTCTTTCAATATAAACCGAGGTTTTTAATACAGTATAAATCAGCAGTATGTTGATGAGTACAGCGATTATAATATTCTGTATGTGAAACTCGGCTCTTAGGGATAATAATGTAGTAAGACTTCCAGGTCCGGCAATTAGTGGAAATGCAATTGGGAAAATGGAGGTTGTGTTGGCTGCGTTTTCATCATCTTTGTATAATTTGATTCCTAAAATCATTTCCAAAGCAATGAAAAATAAAATTAAGGAACCTGCAACAGCGAAAGAATTGACATCAATACCGATATAGGTAAGCAGTTTTTTTCCAAGAAAAAGAAATAGGATCATAATAATACCAGAGATTATTGCGGCTTTTTCAGATTCTATTTTTCCTGACTTTTTCCTTAGATCTATGATCACAGGGATGTTTCCGATAACATCAATGACAGCAAAAAGCACCATAAAGGCAGTGAATATTTCTTTCAAATTGAATTCCATGGAGAAGGTTTATAGGTGTTATGTGAATTTACAAAAAATAAAAGCGAATTAATTTTGAAGAAATCCATGGGTTTTTTTCCAATTGAATCAGTATTTTTGCGTCATGTTTCAGTTAGGAAAAACCATAGTATCAGAAGATATCATTGAAAAGGATTTTGTTTGTAATCTTTCTGCGTGTAAAGGAGAGTGTTGTGTTGCAGGTGATGCAGGCGCTCCTTTAGAGGAGAGTGAGTTGCAAATCATGAAAGATATTTATAAAGACGTCAAACCTTTTTTAAGAGAAGAAGGAATAAAAGCAATTGAAGAACAGGGTGTTTATACGACAAACGATTATGGTGAACATGAAACAACTTTAATAGATGGTGCAGATTGTGCTTATGTTATTTTTGATGATAAGAATACTGCTCTTTGTGGGATTGAAGAGGCCTATAATAGTGGTTTGATAAGCTGGAAAAAGCCAGTTTCTTGTCATTTATATCCCATTCGTGTTCGTGAATATTCTGAATTCTCAGGAGTGAATTATGATAAATGGGAAATTTGTGATGATGCCTGTTCTTTGGGTCAAGAGTTGCAGGTTCCAGTTTATAAATTTGTAAAACAAGCCTTGATTAGAAAATTTGGGGAAGATTGGTATGCCGAGTTGGAAAAAGTTGCAGAAGGACTTAAAAATAAGTCAAAATAATGTAACAAAAATAGCGTGTCGTAGAAAGTGTTGCGATATTGTTTAGAGGATCGATTATGGTCGTAATTATGTAGATTTCACGTCGTTTTAGATGGGTTTTTTCCTGTGTTTTGATAGTTGTTTTTCTTTAAATTTGAATCGATTAGATTCTCCAAAAACTTTATTTTTTTTATTGATTTTCTAGGTTTAAGCAGGAGTTTTGAACTCTTGTAATATCAGTAGTTTAGCTGTTTTTGTGTAGGTTAAATGCTTGTTATATAGGTTTTTGTGATGTGTGTTGAAAATCGTAAAAAAGGAGTTTTTTACATGTATTGTTAAGAACTTCATGCTTTTGTGAATAAGTAAGACTTTCATTTAGCGGCAATTTTTCCAATCTTTGTGAAGCACAATAAAATGATTTAATTACTTCCTTAAAATATTCTTTAAAAAATGTCTCAAATAGAACCTATTTTACAGCCGAATGACAACAGATTTGTGATTTTTCCTATCCAGCACCAAGATATTTGGGAATGGTATAAAAAACAAGAAGCTAGTATTTGGACAGCTGAAGAAATAGATTTACACCAAGATGTAATTGATTGGGAAACGAAATTAAGCGATGATGAACGTTATTTTATCAAACATATTTTGGCGTTTTTTGCCGCATCTGATGGAATTGTAAATGAAAATTTAGCCGAGAATTTTGTGACTGAAGTGCAGTATTCTGAGGCGAAATTCTTTTATGGATTTCAAATCATGATGGAGAATATTCATTCAGAGGTATATTCATTATTGATTGATACTTATGTGAAAGATGAGTCTGAAAAAGATCAATTATTTAGAGCTATTGAAATTTTCCCTGCGATTAAATTGAAAGCTGAGTGGGCTTTGAAGTGGATAGAGTCTGATTCTTTTGCAGAGAGATTGATTGCCTTTGCTGCGGTTGAGGGGATTTTCTTCTCGGGTAGTTTCTGTTCAATCTTCTGGTTGAAGAAAAGAGGATTACTTCCTGGATTGGCGTTTTCAAATGAGTTGATTTCAAGAGATGAAGGATTGCACTGTGATTTTGCTGTGCATTTGCATAACAATCACATAGTAAATAAAGTTCCTAAAGAGAGAATCACAGAGATTATTGTAGATGCGTTGAATATAGAGCGTGTGTTTATTACAGAATCACTTCCTGTTAGTTTGATTGGGATGAATGCAAAATTAATGACTCAATATCTAGAGTTTGTTACGGATAGACTTTTATCAGAGTTTGGATGTGATAAAGTGTATGGATCTTCAAATCCATTCGATTTTATGGATATGATTTCTTTGGAAGGGAAAACAAATTTCTTCGAGAAAAGAGTATCTGAGTACCAAAAAGCAGGTGTGAAATCTGGAGGTACAGGAGCAATCAGTTTTGACGCTGATTTTTAAATAATAGCGAATACATATTTTCTCTAAGAAAAAATTAGAGAAATTTTAATAAGTTAATTCGGCCC
The DNA here is from genome assembly GCF_029238425.1 of Flavicella sp. Taxonomy (GTDB): domain Bacteria; phylum Bacteroidota; class Bacteroidia; order Flavobacteriales; family Flavobacteriaceae; genus Flavicella. The sequence goes on along the minus strand of NZ_JAQWGB010000123.1, from coordinate 38,973 downwards.
TAAGAAGCTGGAGGAGGGATTTTAGCCCCTAGAGTTAAAAAATACAAATCAAAAAAACCACAAAGATGTTCGTAGTAAAAAGAGACGGGAAGAAGGAATTAGTAATGTTCGATAAGATCACTGCTAGAATTAGGAAAATTTGTTATGGATTAAATCCATTAGTTGACCCGGTTAAGGTTGCTATGCGAGTAATTGAAGGTTTGTATGATGGAGTAACTACTTCTGAGTTAGATAATCTAGCTTCTGAAATTGCGGCTACAATGACTACGGCTCATCCTGATTATGCAAAATTAGCGGCACGTATTTCTGTGTCTAATTTACATAAAAACACAAAGAAAGTTTTTTCTGAAGTAATGGATGATTTGTATACATACATCAACCCTAGAACGGGAAATGATGCTGCTTTATTGGCAGATGATGTATACCAAATTATTAAAGACAACGCTGCTTTATTAGATTCAACACTTATTTATAGTAGAGATTTTAACTATGATTATTTCGGGTTTAAAACCTTGGAGCGTTCTTATTTATTGAAATTAAATGGAGAAATAGCTGAACGTCCACAGCATATGTTGATGCGTGTGGCTATTGGAATTCATAAAGAAGATATTGAAGCTGCCATTGAAACGTATGAGTTGATGAGTAAAAAGTTTTTTACGCATGCAACGCCTACTTTGTTTAACTCAGGTACACCGAAACCACAAATGTCTTCTTGTTTCTTATTGCAGATGCAAGATGATAGTATTGATGGGATTTATGATACATTAAAACAAACAGCTAAGATTTCTCAATCGGCAGGAGGAATTGGTTTGTCTGCTCATAATGTAAGAGCTACAGGTTCTTATATTAGAGGTACAAATGGTACTTCAAATGGAATTATTCCAATGTTAAAAGTGTACAATGATACTGCTAGATATGTAGATCAAGGTGGAGGAAAACGTAAAGGTTCTTTCGCTATTTACTTAGAACCTTGGCATGCAGATGTAGTTGACTTTTTAGATTTACGTAAAAATACAGGAGCTGAAGAGAAACGTGCTCGTGATTTATTCTTAGCACTTTGGATTCCAGATTTGTTTATGAAACGTGTGGAAGAAGATGGAAACTGGACGTTAATGTGTCCAAATGAATGTCCAGGCTTGTATGATACTTATGGTGATGAGTTTGAAAAATTATACGTAGGTTACGAAGAAAAACAAAAAGGGCGTAAAACAATCAAAGCACGTGAACTTTGGGAGCGTATTCTAGAATCTCAAATTGAAACAGGAAACCCTTATATGTTGTATAAAGATGCAGCAAATAGAAAATCGAATCAGAAGAATTTAGGAACGATTCGTTCTTCAAATTTATGTACAGAAATTATGGAGTATACAGCCAAAGACGAAGTTGCTGTATGTAATTTAGCTTCTATTTCTTTACCTATGTTCGTTTCTGAAAATGCAGAAGGGGTGAAGTTTTTTGATCATAAAAAACTGTATAAAATCACGAAGAAAGTTATACGAAACTTAAATACTGTAATTGATAGAAATTACTATCCAATAAAAGAGGCTGAAAATTCTAATATGCGTCATAGACCTGTTGGTTTAGGAGTGCAAGGATTGGCAGATGCTTTTATCATGTTACGTATGCCTTTTACTTCTGATGAAGCTAAAAAATTAAATCAAGAAATATTCGAAACATTGTATTTTGCTTCTGTAACTTCTTCTATGGAGATTGCAAAAGTTGATAAACCATATTCTTCTTATGAAGGTTCTCCAATGTCTAAAGGAGAATTCCAATTTAATATGTGGGGGGTTTCTGAAACAGAATTGAGTGGTAATTGGGACTGGGTTAAGTTGCGTAAAGATGTTAAAAAACATGGAGTTCGTAATTCACTACTAATGGCTCCAATGCCAACGGCATCAACTTCTCAAATTTTAGGAAATAACGAAGCATTTGAACCTTATACGTCTAATATCTATACACGGAGAGTGTTGTCTGGTGAGTTTATCGTTGTAAACAAGCATTTGTTAGAAGATTTAGTAGGACTTGGGTTATGGGACAATGCAATGAAAGAAGATATCATGAGAGCAAATGGATCTATCCAGCATATTGATGTGATTCCTCAGGATATTAAAGACTTGTATAAGACAGTATGGGAATTGAGTATGAAAGATATTATTGATATGTCTCGTCAGAGAGGGTACTTTATTGATCAATCTCAATCATTGAACTTGTTTATGGAAGATGCGGATTACTCTAAGTTAACTTCAATGCATTTTTATGCTTGGAAATCTGGATTAAAAACAGGAATGTACTATTTGAGAACGAAATCAGCAGTAAATGCAATTAAATTCTCTTTAGCTACAGATAAAAAAGCTGAAGCTCCGGGAGTTGCAGCACCGGTAGCAGCAGAAACTGTTCAAGATGCTCCATTAACAGCAGAAGAATTAAAACAAATGATTATTCAATCTCAAAACAATCCTGACGATTGTGAGATGTGTGGATCTTAATTGATATCAAAATAAATAAAAAAAAGGAACTCTGTTATGAGTTCCTTTTTTTGTTTAAGGAAAGAATTTATAAGATATCAAATTGTATATTAGCAAGACCATAAAACAAAGACTAAACATGAATTGGGAGCAGTTACTGTCCTTAAAAAGGGCTGGAGATAAAGAGAAGAGAGAACGAAATAAACAAGATGAAACAAGATTAGGTTTTGAAGTTGATTTTGACAGAATTGTATTCTCATCATCCTTTAGAAGTTTACAAGATAAAACACAGGTAATACCCGTTTCTGAAACAGATTTTGTACATACAAGATTAACCCATAGTATGGAAGTTTCTGTTGTAGGAAGGTCTTTAGGGCGAATCGTAGGACAGAAAGTAATTGAAAAATATCCCCATTTAAAAGAATTGGGATATACATTCAATGATTTTGGTGCTATTGTAGCCGCAGCCGCTTTAAGTCATGATATTGGAAACCCGCCTTTTGGGCATAGTGGTGAAAAAGCCATTGGTGAATATTTTAAATCAGGAGATGGCGAGCAATACAAGTCGCATTTAACCGATAAACAGTGGCAAGATTTCGTCGATTTTGAAGGGAATGCAAATGGATTCAAAATTTTATCAGAAGGAAACATGGATTCTGGTCTTAGGCTCTCCTATGCTACTTTAGGTGCTTTTATGAAGTATCCAAAAGAATCTCTTCCCAAGAAACCAACAAAGCATATTGTTGATAAGAAATATGGTTTTTTTCAATCTCAAAAAGAGTTTTTTAAGGATGTAGTAGATGATTTGGGGTTAAAAGCACTAAGGGGAGGAGAAGATCTTGCTTATAATAGACATCCTCTTTCTTTTTTGGTAGAAGCTGCGGATGATATTTGTTATACTATTATCGATTTTGAAGATGGAATTAATCTAGGGCTGATTGAAGAGGAGTTTGCTTTGGAGTATTTGATAAAGTTGGTGAAGGATACAATTGATATTAAAAAGTATAATTCTTTACAATATAAAAAAGAACGTGTAAGCTACCTAAGAGCTTTGGCAATTGGAACTTTGATACAAGAAGCTGTTCGAGTATTTTTAGAAAATGAAGAAGCCATTTTAAAAGGAGAATATGGAGTTTCTTTATTGGATAAATGTAAGTATGAAGCACAAATAAACGATATTATTCAAATTAGTATTGATAAGATATACAACAGTAATAATGTTGTTGAAAAGGAAGTGGCCGGATATAAGATAATTGCAGATCTATTGGATGTATTTATTACTGCAACGAATAATATGTATGCAGGGGAACCTTCTAATTATGATAAATTGATTTTTAAATTGTTGCCTGAAAGTTGTAGAAATCTTTCCGACTCAATTTATGATAGAATTATGATGGTTTGCAGTTATATCGCAGGGATGTCTGATGGATATGCCATCTTGTTACATAAAAAAATTAGTGGAACCGCAATTTAATAGAACAGCTATGAAAAAGATATTAAGTGTCGCGGGTCTATTGTTGTTTGTTTTCGCATTCTTTCAATTTAATAGAGATATTTTTAAAGACTCAAAACAAAAGCACATTGAGTTTTTAGAAAATTCACCCTTCAAACATACGCTTAAGTTATCGAAGAAGGAAAGGAAAGGGCAAGGTTTACCACCTAATAAATATTTTGAACGTGAATGGGAATTGACGATGAACCCATCTACAGGAAAACCAGAACCAGAAAAAGTTTTACAACTACAGCAAAAATTATCCAAAAGAGGCCCTTTACAAAAAGTACCCGGAGATGCAATGGACAATAAATGGGTAGAAAGAGGACCAAATAATGTTGGTGGTAGAACTAGAGTTTTGTTGTTTGATCCAAATGATACAACTCATAAGAAAGTTTATGCTGGTGCCGTGAGTGGTGGACTATGGGTAAATCTAGATATTACAAATGCAAACGCGAGTTGGACTCAAGTTACTGGAGTTCCCAGTAATATGAATGTTTCCTGTATTACTGTAGACCCTAGAGATAGCAGTACTTGGTATTTGGGTACAGGTGAACAATATACTTTTGGGGCAGCTGTTGGAAATGGAGTTTATAAAACAACGGATGGAGGTTCGAGTTGGCAACAAATAAACATTGTAGCAGAAGGACCTGGTGATTTATCAGGTACTTTTAGTAAACTCTTAGAAGGAATTTATTATATCAATGATATTGTGGCTTGGGATAATGGAACTAACACCGAGATCTTTGTAGGTGTCGGAAGTCATTTCTATGGAGACTCTAATGACCCTAACAATAATTTGGGGCCTCAATCAGCAGGATTGTATAGGTCTATTAATGGTGGAAACTCATGGTCTCGTATATCGGATGCTTCCATGGCTTATACTATAAGTAGTTTTACTTTTTATTATATTCCAAATGATATTGAGATCGGAGCTGACAATAAACTTTGGTTAGGATGTATTGCGACTCCAGATTTTGGGTTCTCCGGTGCAGGTGCTGTTTTTAGTTCCGTTGATGGTGAAAATTGGAGTTTGATGACAACCTTAGCAAATTCGAATAGAGTTGAATTGGCGGTGTCCAACTCTAATGCTAATAAACTATATGCGCTAACTCAAGGTACCACTTCTAGTGGACCTCATATCTATGGAACTACTGATGGTTTTAGTTCCGTTTCGGAATTATCAAAGCCCAATGATGCTGATCCAGATATCCCTGAAAATGATTTTACAAGAGGACAAGATTTTTATGATTTAATGATCGAAGTCGATCCGAATGATGATGATATTTTATATGTTGGTGGGATTAATTTGTTTAGATCGATAGATGGTGCAAGTAGTTGGAGTCAGATATCTAAATGGCACTCTGGAATTTCTGGTGGTTTTCCCGTAGTTCATGCAGATCAACATGCGATGACTTTTAGGCCTGGAGCTTCCAATGAAGCAGTTTTTGGAAATGATGGTGGTGTTTATTACTGTTCATCCCTTTCTACGGCAAATACAACAAGTTCAACAACAAATTCAGTGAATTCTGATTACAATGTTACTCAGTTTTATTACACAGCAATGGGACCAAATTCTTCTGAAGAATTTTTCTTAGGAGGAACTCAAGATAACGGGACGCCTTTTTTTTCAGATCCAACCAGTCAAAATTCTATCGATATAAGTGGAGGAGATGGAGCCGCTTGTTTCGTAGATCAAGTAGGTGCCTCATATTTGATTGTTTCTTATGTGTACAACAATTCATATGGTTTGTATAATTTTATTTTAAATGAATGGAGAACTATCAATAGTGATTCTGAAAATGACGGTGACTTTATAAATCAAGCTGCTTTGGACTCTAATTTGGATATATTATATACGAATGGTTCTTCAGGAAGTACTTCTAAATTATATAGATATTCCAATTTATTAAATATTTCCTCTACTGGATCAGCCTTGAAACGTTCTTTAACTGATGATTTGTTGGTGAGTTCACCTACAGCGATTACTGTTTCTAATTATACTACAACAAGTTCTACATTGTTAGTTGGAACCCAAACAGGGGAGTTGTTGAAAGTGACCAATGCCAATACAGATCCTATTTGGACAGATATTTCAGATTCTAATTTTTTAGGAAGTATTTCAGATGTTGAATTTGGAAATAGCGAAAATGAGATTTTTGTTTCTTTTCATAATTATGGTGTTTCTAGTATTTGGTATTCTAAAGATGGTGGAGCCACTTGGAGTGAAAAAGAAGGCGATTTACCGGATATTCCGGTAAAAGCAATTTTATCAAACCCAATTGAATCTGGTGAGGTAATTATAGGTACTGAATTAGGAGTATGGAAGACTACTAATTGGAATGATGCGAGTCCGACTTGGGAGCAGTCTTATAACGGAATGAGTGATGTGAAAGTTACAGATTTTGAATATAGGGCAGATGGATATGCTGTTATGGCGGCAACACATGGAAGAGGTTTGTTTTCGGGAGTTTTTACCGCTACCACGCCAACTTTTGCCTTGTCAACAACAGAGAGTTCTACTAAAATATTAGAAACAAAAGCAGTATCGTTCCAAGTTGATTATGAGGTTTTTGCTGGCTTTGATGAAGCTGTAGCTGTGTCAGTTTCAGGAAATCCAACAGGTTCAGTAGTTACTTTTAGTCCAGAGTCGCCAATCACAATGAATTCCAATGGATCTTTTGAATTTACAGTAACACCGAATGAAGAATATGAGACTAAAACTTATTCTTTAGAGGTTTCAGTTACATCTTCAAGTGAAACAAAGACAATAGGTGTGCTATTAGAAGTAGATTTGGATATTGACAATGATGGTTTGGATGCAAAAGATGATAATTGTATTGAGGTGGCTAATCCAGATCAATTGGATTCTGATAATGATGGTATGGGTGATGTTTGTGATGATGATGATGATAATGACGGAATTTTAGATTTCAATGATAATTCTCCTTTGGTTTCGAATCCTGATCAGTTGGATACGGATAATGATGGAGAGGGGGATGCGAGTGATACGGATGATGATAATGATGATATCCTTGATGATGATGATAATTGTCCACTTGTTTTTAATCCAGATCAATTGGATGTAGATGAAGATAATATTGGAGATATTTGTGATGATAACATCAAGATTGACCCAATACAACCCAAAGGGTTTACACCGAATAATGATGGAATCAATGATGAGTGGGTCATAGAAAAATTAGAAGAAATGTATCCAAATAACGAATTGGAGATCTATAACAGATCTGGTCAATTGGTCTATAAAGCGAAGCCTTATAAAAATGACTTTACCGGGGATTCCAATATACCTGGAAATATGCAAAAATTACCAGTAGGTTCTTATATGTATATTTTGAAATCAGGAGAACCTGTGGCAGATTTTTATCCTGAGGCCTATGTTAAAAAAGGTTGGATTTATTTAAAATATTAAAGTTAAAGAGATGAAAGAAATTAAATTTATACTTGGATTTTTCCTTCTTGGTGGAGCAATGTATGCTCAAGAAACGGCTCCAAATTATTTATTGTATAGGTACAATATGAATATATTAAACCCAGCATATGCAGGGGTGTCGGAAGACTCTGAAATTGGTTTGGGTTTTAGAAAACAAGCTTCTGATTTTGATGATTCAGCAACTACCCAGTATGCTTCCTTTTCTATGCCTTTAAAAAAGAATTTGGGGATCGGAGCCTCATTGGTCAATGACAAGGTTTTTATTACCAAGGAGACCAGTGTTGTAGTTGATGTCTCTTACAAACTACAAATGGATGCAGTGACAAATCTTTATTTAGGATTGAAAGCCGGTGGAGCGTTTCATAATATAGATTATAATTCTTTGGGAGTAAATGATCCTTTATTTAGCAGTAATGCAAGTACTTTTAGCCCACAAATGGGAGTTGGAGCTTATCTAAAGGGGGAGAGATATTTTATCAACGTATCCTCTCCAAATCTTATTCTTTCTGAAATCGAAAGTCCTAAATTAGATAATACAGGCGCGATCATATCTGAAAGTGTGGAAGAAAAGTTTCATGTGTATGTAGGTGGAGGCTATACTTTTAAGATCAATGAAAATATTGATCTTACACCTTCTGTATTTTCAAGGTTTGTTTCAAATGAAGATATGTTGTTAGATGTTTCTGCAGTAGCTGATTTTTCTAACAAAATTGAGGCTGGATTAACTTATAGAGTAGACACTTCTATAATTGGTTCTGTGATGTTGAAAGTGGTTAAAAAGACTTCCTTTGGTTATGCGTATGAATCAGTGACATCAGACTATAGTGTTGTTTCAACCGGAACTCATGAGTTTGTGGTTAGGTTCGTTTGGTAGTTTAGAAAGAGTAGACGATACCAACCCCTAGAAGCTGTTTCAATTGGATTTCTGGTTTTCCTGTTTCCTTATCAACCACATCATTATCAAAAACAATATGAGTACCAATATTGGCTTTTACAAACTTGTTTACGATAAGCTGTAAGTTCAATTCCCAGTCTACATCAATATTGGAAAAATCATTTAGGTAATCCGTATAAAGAATCAATTTATTGTTCATGACAATATTTTCCATAAGGTCATGTTTCCATTCACCAGTGGTCAAGATTCCAAACTCTATTTTTGATCTTTCGCCTTTGTTGACACCAAATGCACCTTGATTGGATAAAATTTCGTCATACACCAAAGTAGTTTTATTGGTTAATGGAGAAAGGTAAAGTTTGAAATCTTTATCTGGTGAGGTGTATTGCGATCCCACACCGACAAATATATATGCAGGGGCAAAGAATTTAGAAATGTAATCTTCTCTGTTTGGGTATTTGTAACCAGGAGCGTATTGGGTCCTGAAATTGAAACGCGCAGAATTATACCAATTTGAAGTGGCTGTTTTTCGATACCCAAAACTTGAAATAAATTCTATAACATCATCTGTTTTCCTTGTAGGTTCACCGTTTTCTTTGTTTAGACCAAAGCGACTATTGAAGCGGTTATTCCAAAACAAACGATCTCTTATATAGTTGAATTCAAAATCAACGGTAGTTATTCCTGCAATAGAATTTTCTCCCCCGGCACTCCAGTTTACAAAGGACGTTTGAGTCATTAAAAGTCCTAATGTTTTTTTAAAAGCCCATTGGGTAGTGGTTACTTTTTCTTTTTTTACCGGAGTAAGTGAATCTATTTCAACATGTGCGGATACCGAAAAGGTAAATAGCAGGTATAGTGTTGTAAATAGGGCTTGTCTCATGGTTTTGAAAAATCTAAGATATCAAAAAAAGTGCCAAATTGTTATAAAATATTTTTGATCTCCGTTTTAATACCTTCGTTGTCTAAGTTTATGGATTGTAAAAGTTCATAAGTGGTACCATGCTCGATGAATTCATCTGGAATCCCAAGTGTTTTGATTCGTTTGTTAGCGAAGTTGTTTTCTTGAGAAAATTCAATAATAGAACTTCCAAATCCACCTTTGATAGTGTTATCTTCTATGGTTAGAATACGGTCGAATTTGGTAAATATTGAATCCAATAGAGTTTTGTCAAGAGGTTTCACAAATAGCAAGTTGAAATGCGCAATTTTCTGTTTTTCAGTTTCCGGGAAAGTATCAATGATCTCCGAGATTCTTGTGCCTATGGTTCCAATAGAAAGAATTGCAACAGCGGTACCTTCTCTTAAAGTACGTCCTTTCCCAATAGGAATTTCTTCGAATGGCATTTGCCAGTTTTCAATGTTTCCTTTTCCTCTTGGATATCTAATTGTAATAGGGTTTTCTAGTTTCCCTAATTGGACGGTATAGAGTATATTTCTTAAGTCAATTTCATTTTGAGGTGCAAAAATAATCAAGTTAGGGATACACCTTAAATAACTAATATCAAAAACTCCATGATGTGTAGCTCCATCTTGTCCAACCAGACCGGCTCTATCAATACAAAAAATAACAGGTAGATTTTGAATGGCAACGTCATGAATTATTTGATCATAAGCACGTTGCAAAAACGTAGAATATATAGTGCAATAAGGAATTAATCCTTGGGTTGCCATTCCCGCTGCTAAGGTAACTGCATGTTGCTCTGCGATTCCAACATCAAATGCTCTTTCTGGGAGATCCTCAATCATATATTTTAAGGAACTACCTGTTGGCATTGCGGGTGTTATTCCCACTATTTTTTTATTCTGTTTTGCCAGTTCCAATAAAGTCAACCCGAAAACATCTTGGTATTTTGGAGCTTTATTTTCGCTTTTTTTGGGTAAAATTTCGCCGGTTAATTTGTCAAATTTTCCCGGAGCGTGGTATTTTATTTGCTCTTGTTCCGCTTGTTTAAGTCCTTTTCCTTTTGTGGTTACTATATGAAGAAATTTTGTGCCTTGAATCTTCCGTAACCTTTCTAATTCTTTTATTAATTTCGGTAAATCATGTCCATCAATAGGACCGGAATAATTGAAGTTTAGTGCTTCAATCATATTTCCTTTGGGAGCTTTTTGACCAATTTTAGCCTTCATGAGGTACTTTTTCAAAGCACCAACGCTTGGGTCAATTCCCATCGCGTTATCGTTCAAAATTACAAGTAAGTTGGCATCTGTAACTCCGGCATGATTCAAACCTTCAAATGCCATACCTGAGGCAATGGAAGCATCCCCGATAACTGCAATATGTTGGGTGTTGAAATCTCCTTTGATTTTAGAAGCCATGGCCATTCCCAAAGCAGCCGAAATTGAGGTAGATGAATGCCCTGTACCAAAAGAATCATAGGGACTTTCTGTTCTTTTCGGAAAACCACTCAAACCATTTAATTGGCGATTGGTGTGAAAATATTTTTTTCTGTCCGTTAATATTTTGTGCGCATATGCTTGGTGCCCAACATCCCAGATCAATGAATCTTTAGGAGTGTTGAAAACATAATGCAATGCAATCGTCAACTCTATAACCCCCAAACTGGCTCCGAGATGTCCTTCTTTGGTGGCAACAAAATCAATAATTGATTCCCGCAACTCTTTTGCAACAAAAGGCAAATCGCTTTGAGCAATTTTCCTTAAATCTTCTGGGTTTGCTATGTTATTTAATAAGGTTTTCGTCATAATTTGAACGAAACAAAGATACTATAATTTAATACAGTTTTATTCGTAGAAGTCTCTATAACTTAAAGGAATTCTTTATTTTTATCGATACTAATAAAAACAAACTTAGGCCTATGTTAAATCCTTTTGATGATACTTATTTTATGAAACGTGCCTTACAAGAAGCTCAAATTGCTTTTGATAAGAATGAGGTTCCTGTGGGGGCTGTCATTGTAAGTGATGGTAAAATAATAGCGAGAGGACATAATTTAACGGAAGCTTTAAATGATGTTACAGCGCATGCAGAAATGCAAGCTTTTACTGCTGCATCTGGTTTTTTAGGAGGTAAGTATTTAAAGGATTGTACCTTGTATGTAACCTTGGAGCCTTGCCAAATGTGTGCCGGAGCGAGCTATTGGACGCAAATAGGGAGGATTGTTTTTGGTGCTTCCGATGCTGTTAGAGGATTTGAAAAATACAAAACCGTATTACATCCTAAGACAAAAGTTACAAAAGGTATATTGGCAGATGAGTGTTCGTTGTTGTTGAAACGTTTTTTTATTGAGAAAAGAAATTTGAATTGATATGAAACTTAGCATTACTTATATAGAACTGAAACGACCCCTTTATTTTTTTTCATTGTCAATGCAGGCCATGAAAATTGTAAAACAGTTAAAGTTCACTACCTGCAAAAAGAATAAAAACATAGGTTTTTGGACAAAGCATTATACGATGACTTTATGGGAAGATGAGAATTCTATGAAGGAATTTGTGCGAAGTGGAGCGCATCTTGAAGCGATGAAAAATAGTTCAAAAATTGCAAAAGAAATAAAAGTGCTGACTATTGATAGTGATGGTTTTCTGCCTTGGAAAGAAGCGAAAAACAGGGTCGTAAATCAGAAAAATATTTTAAGGAATTAAATTAAGATTCTTCGTTTTTATTTTCAGGTCCTTGCATGTTTTTAAAGGAATATCTAGTTAAGTCTTTTCCTTTGTATCCAATGTAAATAAATAAAGGCAGCAGAACAAAAGCCAAAACCGAAACACCAATTCCAATAAGGAATTCTGCTTTTTCCGCTTGTATACTTTTCATATAAAGTCCGCTTCCAATGAGGCCAACAACAATTAAAAGAATAAGTTTGAGTGCTATTTTCATCTTAGTTGGTTACTTCAATTAATTTTCTTCTATAGGCTGTAAGTAATCTAGATTTAGAAATGAACCCCATATAGATTCCATTTTTTACTACAGGTAAATTCCATGCACCGCTATCTTGAAATTTTTTCATGATTTCTTTCATGGTATTTTTTTCGTAATCAATGATCCCTTTAGAATTTTGCATCAACTCCTGCACGGTAACTGTATCATATAGCGTTTGATCAAACATAATACCTCTGATATCATCTAAAAGAACAACTCCTAAGTATTGATTTTTGTCATTGACCACAGGGAAATTGTTTCTAGAAGATTTTGCTACAGCTTCTTTAACAACATATCCCAATTTCATTTCTGGCAATAGGGAGATGAAGTTAGTTTCAATGACTTTATCAATATCCATCAACATCAACACATTTTTGTCTTTGTCGTGTGTCATTAATTCTCCTTTTTTAGCCAATTCTGCAGCATATATATTGAAAGGAATGTATTTCTTAGTGATAAGATATGAAATGGCGGCAGTAATCATTAGTGGGATGAATAATTCATGTCCACTTGTAATTTCTGCAATTAAGAAAATTGCTGTAAGCGGTGCATGTAATACCCCTGCCATCAAACCGGCCATTCCCACTAAAGCAAAGTTTCCTGTTGATAATTGATGACTTGAGATGTTAAGAGTATTGAAAAATAATGCAAAAACAAATCCAGTTACACTACCTGTAAACAAAGTAGGAGCAAAGACTCCACCAACACCACCTGCTCCAAAAGTAATTGAGGTTGCGACTATTTTAAAAGCCACAAGACCGAGTAAAAATATGATGATCCACCAATTGTTTTCGGTTACAATTTCAAAATAATTTTGTCCGAATACTCCAGTTACATTGTTGTTTAATAGGTTATTGATAGTTTTGAAGCCCTCCCCGAATAATGGCGGAATAAAATAGACAATGATCCCCAGTCCGATACCTCCTATCAACAATCTTTTATATGGATTCGCAACCTTTGAGAAAAAGTCGCCAATCAAAAAATAAATTTTACTAAAATAGACAGAAATCAAACCACAGCTAACTCCAAGAGCCACATAATAGGCTGTGTCAATCAAGGTAAATTTATCGGTCAATTCAAACCTTAAGATCGAATTATCTCCCAAGAAAAAATAAGAGGTTAAAATAGCTGAAATCGAAGATAATAATAGAGGAATCAACGAGACCATGGTAAGGTCCAAACTAAAAATTTCAATGGCAAATACAATTGCTGCAATGGGTGCCTTAAAAATTGAAGACATGGCCGCGGCAGCTGCTGCTCCTATTAATAAAGTTCGTGTACTTCTGTTCAAATGAAACAGCCTAGATACATTAGAACCAATAGCAGCACTGGTAGCTACAGTAGGTCCCTCTAGTCCAACAGATCCACCAAAACCAACAGTTATGGGAGCTGTAAGAATGGAACTATACATTTTGTAACGCTCCATCAGGCCTTTCTTTTTTGAGATGGCATGAAGTGTTGAAGGGATTCCATGAGATACCCTATGTTTGATCACATACTTAATCATCAAAAGCGTCAACAACAATCCAATGATAGGAAATATGTAAAAAACAGATTGATAATTATGTACTTCCTCTTGAATAAGGTGCGTTAAGTTTTTAAGTGTAACCGCAGCCAAACCAGAAAGCAAACCAATAATGATACTAACAATATAAATAAATTGTTGGCTTGTTAGATGTTTGTATTTCCAAATTAAAAACTTGGTAATCAGGTTTTTTTTCTGTGGTGACATATACTGTGATCAATCAAAAATCCCACTTGGAAAAGTAGGATATTATGTTTATGCTTGTTCGTTATTTTCTTTTTCTAAAATGTTTAATTTCAAGCTTAGCTCAGTAAGTTGAGCATCATCTAATTCCGATGGTGCATCAATCATTACGTCTCTCCCTGAATTGTTTTTAGGGAATGCGATGAAATCTCTAATCGTTTCCTTTCCGGCAAGAATCGCAACCAATCTATCCAATCCGAAAGCCAAACCACCATGAGGCGGCGCTCCAAATTCAAAGGCGTCCATTAAGAATCCAAATTGAGCAGCAGCTTCTTCCTCTGAGAATCCTAAATGTTTCAACATGATTGCCTGTGTTGCTTTGTCATGGATACGAATCGATCCTCCTCCAATTTCATTTCCGTTCAATACTAAATCATAAGCATTGGCTTTTACAGCTCCTGGATCTGTATCTAACAATTCCAATTGACCGGGTTTAGGAGATGTAAAAGGATGGTGCATTGCATGATAATGTCCTGTTTCTTCGTCCAATTCAAGCAAAGGGAAATCTATGACCCATAATGGCGCAAATTCCTCTGGTTTTCTTAATCCTAAACGTTCTGCTAATTCCATACGCAAAGCACTCAATTGCGCTCTTACTTTGTTTGTGTCTCCGCAAAGAACACAAATCAAATCTCCTGGTTTAGCACCTGTTTTTTCTGCCCATGCAGCCAAGTCTTCTTGGTTGTAAAATTTGTCAACTGAAGATTTGAAAGAACCATCTTCATTGTATTTGGCATAAATCATTCCGGTAGCACCAACTTGTGGACGCTTTACCCATTTGATTAATTTATCAATTTCTTTTCTTGTATAGACTGCTCCACCTGGTACAGCAATTCCAACGACAAGTTCTGCTTCGTCAAAGATTTTAAACTCTCTGTGTTTAGAAACTTCGTTCAATTCTCCAAACTCCATTCCGAAACGAATATCAGGTTTGTCATTACCATAAGTTTTCATGGCATGATCAAAAGTCATTCTTGGGAAATCGCCAATTTCAACGTTGTTTACTTTTTTCAACAAATGACGTGTCAATCCTTCAAAAATATTTAAAACATCCTCTTGTTCAACAAAGGCCATTTCACAGTCAATTTGTGTAAACTCTGGTTGTCTGTCAGCTCGTAAATCCTCGTCTCTAAAACATTTTACAATTTGGAAATACTTATCCATTCCACCAACCATTAATAGTTGTTTGAATGTTTGAGGAGATTGTGGTAAAGCATAAAATTGACCTTCGTTCATTCTAGAAGGTACCACAAAATCTCTAGCTCCTTCTGGAGTTGATTTGATCAAGTATGGAGTTTCAACTTCAATAAACTCTTCGTTTGATAGAAAGTTACGAACCTCTTGAGTTACTTTAGATCTGAAGATCAAACTGTCTTTTACTGGATTTCTTCGGATATCTAAATAACGATATTTCATACGCAATTCTTCACCACCATCAGTTTCATCTTCGATGGTAAAAGGAGGAA
Source organism: Flavicella sp. (assembly GCF_029238425.1). Classification (GTDB taxonomy): domain Bacteria; phylum Bacteroidota; class Bacteroidia; order Flavobacteriales; family Flavobacteriaceae; genus Flavicella. The sequence continues at coordinate 23,544 of NZ_JAQWGB010000123.1, read as the reverse complement.
GATTAGCTTCGTTTAAAATTGTCAATTCAGAAACTAAAATTTCTATTTCTCCAGTAGCAATTTTATCATTTTTAGATTGACGTTCTATAACAGATCCTTTCACTTGAATCACAAACTCTCTTCCTAAAGTTTTAGCTTGTTCGATGATAGCTTTGTCTGTACGATCAGCATCAAAAATTAGTTGAGTGATTCCGTAACGATCACGTAAATCCAACCAAATCATAAATCCTTTGTCGCGTATTTTTTGTACCCAACCAGATAAGATTACCTCTTGTCCAACATTTGAAATATTTAATTCACCGTTCGTATGACTTCTATACATCTATTACTTTATTTAAAAAGATAGGAATTCCCTATCTAAATGCGTTTAAAATTTGTTTCCCATTTGGGCTGTGCAAATTTAAGGATTTACTAGAAATAAGCTTAAGATTATCAATTGTTTTTATAAGTTTGTTAGATTCGTCTAATTGAGCTTAACAATATATACTTATGAAAAAGAAAATTAAAACGGGTGTCTTATCTTTTGGGATGTCCGGAAGCTTATTTCATTGTCCTTTTTTGAATATTCATGATGATTTTGAATTGCACAGCATAGTAGAAAGAACCAAAAAAAATGCGGCTATTGAATATCCAAATATTGTTAGTTTTGATTCTGTTGATGAAATGTTGGCTTGTGATGAGGTGGAACTTGTTGTCGTAAATACTCCGAGTCCGACCCATTTTGAATTTGTATTGAAGGCGTTGAAAGCAAAGAAAGATGTACTGGTTGAAAAACCCTTTACCGCAACTACTGAGGAAGCAATATTACTTTTTGAAGAAGCTAAGAAAAATAAATGCAAGTTGTTTCCCTTTCAGAATAGGCGTTTTGATAGTGACTTTTTATCTGTAAAAAAAGTTGTGAATTCAGGTGTTTTAGGTGATTTGATAGAGGTTCATTTTAGATATGATCGATATAATATTGCTATTTCAGAGAATAAAGCAAAAGAAACAGCTGCGCCTGCTAGTGGTGTTTTATATAATTTGGGCCCTCATATAATTGATGCGGCGATCGACTTGTTTGGTATTCCTGAAAAATGGTCAAAAGTGAAAAATAAAATTAGACTGAATACTGAAATTGACGATTACGGTTCTTTTCATTTGCATTATAAGAATGGATTGCAGGTTTTTTTGACGGTAAGTTTACTGGTAGCTGATGCTCAAAAGTCATTTGTACTTCATGGAAAAAAAGGCTCTTTTGTAAAAGATAGAACGGATGTTCAAGAGGAGCAATTGAAAACAAAAATGTCTCCAGATACTATTGGGTTTGGAATAGAGCCAGATGGTCTAGAAGGTGTTCTAACGACAATTCAAAATGGGGAAAAGAAAACAGAAAAAATAAAAGCAGAAGCTTCTAATTATCTAAAGTTTTTTGATGCCGTTGCTGAGGCTATTATAAACGACAACGAATTTATTGTTAGCCAAGAACAAATTATAAAGCAAATTGAAATTTTGGAAGATTAATTGATTTCTAAAGTTGCCTTTTGTAGGGAGCTTCAAAATGTTTGTTAACTTTGCTTCAAAATAAAACTCCTTGGAAGCAAAGCTATATTTAGTACCGACACCTATTGGAAATTTGGAAGATATGACCTTCCGAGCGATCAAAATTTTAAAAGAAGTTGATTTAATTTTGGCAGAAGATACTCGTACTTCTGGTAAATTATTGAAACATTTTGAGATTGGTACGCAAATGATGAGTCACCATATGCACAATGAGCATAAAATGGTGGATAGAATTGTACAAAGAATACAATCTGGTGAGGCTGTTGCTTTGATTTCTGATGCGGGTACGCCCGCTATTTCTGACCCAGGATTTTTATTATCTAGGGCTTGTGTTCAAGCAGGAGTTGCGATTGAATGCTTGCCTGGTGCTACTGCATTTGTGCCAGCATTGGTGAATAGTGGCTTGCCAAATGATAAGTTTGTATTTGAAGGTTTTTTACCCGTTAAGAAAGGAAGACAAACACGGTTGATGTTGTTGGCAGAAGAAACAAGAACTATGATTTTTTATGAATCTCCGCATAAATTACTGAAAACTTTAGGCCATTTTGCTGAGTATTTTGGCCCTGAAAGGCAAGTTTCGGTTTCAAGAGAATTGACAAAAATGTTTGAAGAAACAAAACGAGGTACTGTTACAGAAGTAATAGAGCATTTTTCTAAAAACACCTTAAAAGGAGAAATTGTAGTGGTGGTAGAAGGAAAAAAATAAACTAATAATTTACCTGAAATTGCATTCTAATAAGTTGTCCTTTTTGTCTGTTTACTGGATTTAATGAACTTTCATATCTTCTATCTGCTATGGTATAATTAAAGGTGAATTCAAAGGCTTTGTTGAGTTGCCATTCTACACCAACTTCAAGTTCCTGCATATCATAACTTCGGGCATCTATTTCAAATTTTTTACCACCTTGATATCTCATATATCTAGCGAAGGGAGTAATGATATGTTCTTTTTTTCTAATCATATACATCAATTGTGCATAGCCACCATGCAAGGATTCAATTCCTATAGAGTGAGGTGTGGTGAGATTAGAACTGTCATAAGCATATTCAGGTCCTTTACCGAGATTGTATTCCGCTTGAAACCCGAAAGGTTGCGGATAATAGATGAAATGAGCCGCAATTCTACGATCTCTAAAGGTTTGGTCTAGTGCCTCAATATCTGTAACAGTGCCATCTTCTGTTCTCAGTTTTACACCTGAGTTTACTTCTGTTGTGACATATTCTCCTGTATAGCCACTAATACCACCTTCAAGAATTTGTCCAGAATTTAATTTAACGGGATAGGTAAAACGCAAGGCGATATGTTTTAATTTATTGACATCAGGTACAAGTGTATTTGCTTTTTGTCCGTTATATAACATCAAATAGGCCATTCCATAATCTCCACTTCCTTTAAGTCCTTTTGAAACAAGTTCTTTGAATAAAGCTCGTTTTTTTAAGGTGGCCCAGTGAAGACCTAAACTCAGGTCACGCTCATCTTTTACGGCACTATTTAACGGGTCATTACGATCCAAACCAATTCTGTTTTGAGAAGATTGTAAATTTTCAAATCCAAAGGGGATTTTACTTTGTCCGCCTCGGAATTTAAAAGTACCCGCTTTGTCAATGCTATAGTCAAAATAGGCATCTCTTAACTGACCAAGATTTTTTCCATCAGAAGCAAAATCAGCTTGAAAATAAAAATAAACTCTTGGATGAATTTGACCAGAGACTTTAAATCTCATTCGGCGAAGGGAGAATCCGTGATAGCCGCCATAAGTTCTATCACCTTGTGGACTTTCCATTTCAGGATTGGTTTTATATAAATCGTTGTATCTGGCTTGGAGGTAGCCTCCTATTTTAAATTTTTGGTACCAAAATAATTCCTTTGGAATACTGTCTTTGTTACTTTCCTGGGCAGAAATAAATAAACTGTGTAGAGCAAAAAAACTAATGATCCAAAATGGTTTTTTCATCGCAACTGATTTAGTTGCTTTAAAGATAAACAATAGTTTTAGGAAAAATATAGACTTAGGATTAAAATAAAGTGTTACTAAAAAGTAATTAGATTATTTTTCTAGAGATTCTTTGTGAAATTCCTGTGATGATTTCATAGGAAATGGTGTTAGAATTTTTTGCTAGTTCATTGACCATAGTTTGATTGTTGAATATAACAACTTGATCTCTTTCTGTGCAGGAAACACCTGTAATATCAACCATAATCATATCCATACAAACATTTCCAATAATAGGACAAATTGTATCGTTTATCAGCACTGATCCTTTTCCATTTCCAAGTTCTCTAGATATTCCATCTGCATGACCGATAGGTAAAGTTGCTGTTTTGGTCTCTTTTTCCGCTATAAAAGCTCTGTTATATCCTAATGATTCTCCAGGAGAAATAGTGTGAATTTGAGAGATGATTGTTTTTAAAGAACTAACATTTTTTAATTTAGAAGTTTCTTTAGGTGTATTTCCAAAACCATACATTCCAATACCTAAACGAACCATGTCATGTTCCGCTTCAAGGAAATTTATGATCCCAGAAGTATTGCTCAAATGAAAATCGATAGTGTGAGAAAAGGCATCAGAAATATTTTGTTTGATGTCTTTAAATTTTTCAATCTGCTGGAGTGTAAATTCTTTTTCATTTAAATCCTCACTCGCCGCCAAATGAGAGAAAACAGATTGTAATTTAAGATTGTTATTTTCTTGGAACGTTTTTATAAGCTTTGGAACTTCGTTTGGAGTAAACCCAAGTCGGTTCAAGCCTGTGTTGAATTTAATATGTACGGGATAATTATCTAATTTGTTTTTGTTAGCAAATTCGATAAAAGCATTTAAGGTAGCATGAGAATACAGGTTGGGCTCAAGATTGTGTTCTGTTAAAAGTGCATAATTCTGAATTTGAGCATGTAGCACTAAAATAGGTGTTTTAATACCAGATTTTCTTAAAGAAATTCCCTCGTAAGTATAAGCAACTGCAAGGTAATCGACTTTGTTTTTTTCTAAAACAAGACTAACTTGTGTGGCATCATGACCATAAGCATAAGCTTTTACAACGGCCAATAATTTTGTAGAGGACTGTAATTTATTTTTAAAATAAGAGATGTTATGCGCCAAAGCATTCATGTCTAATTCTAAAACACTCACATGTGGGTTTTCTATACTGCTCAAGATGAATTATTTTTTTTCTTTATCAGTTGCTTTGAAATAAGCGGCTCTACTAAGCGGCTCGTAATTTTCAGTTTCTCCTAAAACAACTAGTTTTTTATCTTCCGTTGTACGATGGCTAAAATGTGCTAGATTACCGGTTTTGGTACACACCGCATGCACTTTCGTTACATATTCTGCTGTAGCCATTAAATTAGGCATGGGGCCAAAGGGTTTTCCTTCAAAATCCATGTCTAAACCCGCTACAATTACTCTGATCCCTCTATTGGCAAGATCATTACAAACAGTTACAATTTCATCGTCAAAAAATTGGGCTTCATCAATACCTACTACATCCACATCATTTACCAAAAGGCGTATGTTAGAAGCTGCAGGAACCGGAGTAGATCTTATTTCGTTGGCATCGTGAGATACCACCATTTCCTCATCATATCTTGAGTCGGTTGTAGGCTTAAAAATTTCAACCTTCTGTTTGGCTATTTTTGCACGTCTAAGCCTTCTGATCAATTCTTCGGTTTTTCCAGAAAACATAGAACCACATATTACTTCTATCCATCCAAATTGTTCTGTATGATTTACTGTATTTTCGAGAAACATTTTGTAATTTTAAAACTTGAATCATTCCGACTGAGGTTTCAGTCTTCGTTCGACAAATTTATCAAAATAAAATAAGTAAAGGTCTTCAAAAAGAATCAAATTATGCATAAAAAGATAGAATCGGAATTGGTGAGCATAGCTCATAGCATTTTACAAATGAAAAATAAAGAAGATGTTTTGGCGCTGAAAGCTAAGGCAGGAGAGTTGTATGAAAAACTTTCTGTTCTTGCTTTTGTGGATAGATATGTAGCTGCAACACCAGATTCTTCAAAGGAAGAGATTCTTGAAAAAGCGGCTTTGTTAGATCTTGATAAGGAAGCAGAAGCGGTTGTTGTTGAGTTGAAAGAGCCCAAATTAGAACCGGAAGATGAACCAAAAGAAAAGGAGGTTTCTGAAAAAGTTGTTGAAGCTGTTGAGGTTTCTAAGGAGGAGCAAAAAACAGAAGCTGAAGCACCAATTGAAGAGGTTGAGGATGAGTCAAAAGAAGTTCCTGTTGCAGAAGAAGCGAAGGCACCTGAAGCGGAGGTTGTAGCAGAAATAGAAGAAAAAGAAGAAGCTCCCATAGTAGAAGATTTATTTTCTGTAAGAAAAGAGGAAAAGAAAATTGTTGCTAAGAAAAATACCTTGGAAAAGGAATTGGAAGGAACTATTTCTTTGGATGTGACTACGGATCTTTTTGAAAATGCAGTTCGAGTAGAGACTACTAAAAAATCTTTGAATGATGTGTTGGTGCATAAGAATTTACAAATCGGTTTGAACGATAGAATTGCCTTCGTAAAGCATTTATTTGATGGAAGTCAGGAGGATTTTAACAGAGTAGTTTCTCAGTTGAATTCATTTAAGTCTGAAAAAGAGGCTATTAAGTTTGTTACCAAGATGGTGAAATCTGATTATGATTGGAGTGGAAAAGAAGAATATGAAGAGCGATTTATTACATTAATTACTCGTAAGTTTGCATAATATTAAATAATAAGAAAGAATAGATGAAGGCATCGGATTACAATAAAATTTTTGACAGTGTAATAGGAACATATCATGTGGTTGATTCAGTAGACCAACCTTTTGAAAATATGTATGATTCAGCTACATTGGAACATTTGTTATACAGAAAATGTTGGATTGATACAGTTCAATGGCATTTTGAAGATATTATTAGGTTACCAGATATCAATCCTGTTGAGGCTTTGGAGTTGAAAAGAAAAATTGACGCTTCTAACCAAGATAGAACGGATATGGTGGAATATATTGACAGCTATTTTTTGAAGAAATACGAGAATGTTGTTGAAAAGCAATCGGCAACTATCAATTCAGAAAGTCCGGCTTGGGCTATCGATAGGTTATCAATTTTGGCATTGAAAATTTATCATATGAGAGAGGAAGCAACTAGAGAAAGTGCTTCTGAAGAACACAAAACAGCCTGTCAAGCTAAATTAAATATTTTGTTAGAGCAGCGAATTGATTTGTCAACTGCGATTGATGATTTAATTAATGATATTGAAAGCGGAGATAAGTACATGAAAGTATACAAACAAATGAAGATGTATAACGATGATGAACTGAACCCAATGCTAAGAGCAAAGAAATAAAATAAAAAAAGTGAGAGGTTTTCCTCTCACTTTTTTTATACAATAAATTTATCAAGGGTTGAGACTTCGACAGGCTCAGCCTCCGGTTCTTGGATTCCTGATTGTTGAAGGCTAGAGAATATTGTGCCCTGAGCTTGTCGAACGGGTACCTAATGTAACTTCCTTAGTGCAAAGCCTCAGTAAGAGCTTCTATATTTTTTTTACTGTTTCCAATAAATATTTCATCATTGATAATGGCTACCGGTCTTTTCAAAAAGGTATAAGTTTCTAAAATTAAATTTTTGAAATCTTCTTCGGTAAGTTGCTGATCTTTTAATCCTCTCGATTTGTATAGTTGAGCTCTTTTACTGAATAAATCTTCGTAGCTACCGCTTAAGGCATACATTTCTTCTAATTGTGACGCAGTGATACTTTCGGTTTTTATTTCTTGCAGGGTAACTCCTTCAAGATTCAATTCCTTTAAAATTCTTTTACAAGTATCACAGGTTTTTAAATAGTATATTTTTTTCATCTTTCGTATTTGATATCATGACTTTTGATTCCGTCAAAAATAATATGTTTTGAAACTAAAATTAGCTACTTTTAGCAAAATTTTTTTAATAAAATTATAGTTGATATTATGGAGCATATTTTTGATAGTTTGAGCAAAGGGAGAGTTTTGATGTTGAAATTGATAGATGGACTTTCTATGGAGCAATTGAATAAAACCCCTGAAGGATCTAATAATAATATAGTATGGAATATTGCTCACTTGGTAGTTACGCAGCAATTGTTGTGCTATAAGCTTTCTGGTTTGCCTTGTTTGGTTTCTGATGAAATGATTGAATTGTACCGAAAAGGAACGGCGCCTACTAAAGTGGTCACAAAAGAAGAATTTGATGAAATAAAATCTTTATTTATTTCATTGCCATTAAAGTTTGAAGAAGATTATAAGAAAAGAATTTTTCAAGAATATTCTGCATATACAACTAGTGTGAATGTTACCTTAGAAGATATAAAATCAGCAGCAACATTTAATTTATTCCATGAAGGAATTCATTTAGGAGCGGTTTTAGGACTTCGAAAATTAGTCTAAGGAATACTTTCTATATCAATTGTTTCGTTAACCGTCCAGTTGGCTTTTAGCTTTAGTTCGGTTTCAAAATAATACACCTTTTCAGGTTGGATTTTATTTAGGAAATTCCCTGTGTCCCATATTTTGTTTTTATTATCATCAAAAATAATTCTAACAAGGTATGTAGCAGGTTTTAAGTCGGCAAACTCATAGTTTTCACTTTTTGAAGTAATTCTTTTTTCAACCACAAAATCGTCTTTACCAGATAATAATTCAACAATTAAATTTTTGTTGTTTGGGTTCTTTATGTTTAATTCTAGAATAGCAAAAGCTTCAATATCTTGAGTTTTTAAGATGTATTGAAGCGTATCATTTGTTTTTCCATGAAAACTCTGAAAAGCATTTGGTAAAATGTCTATCTGATAACTTCCATTTCTAATTCTTTCAAAATCAATATATAACTTCGATTTTTCTTTATTGAAACTCGGTTGGAATGTAACGGCCAAGGTATCTTGATCAGTCACATAAATATTTTCCGGATCCACTGAGGCAAAAGGAAAGTTTGACTCTAAGTAAAAAGTGTCTTTTGGATGTAAACTTCCGTTTATTGGTGCTGAAATATCTAAAGAATCTAATTTTTTTGTTCTTAGTTTTACCGTGTATTTCTTTTCAAGAGTGTCTTTTCTAACTAAGAATTGTAGTGAATCTGCTTCAAACGGAGTAAACCAAAAATTCAAAGTGTCTTTGTCTTTTTCTTTAGCAATAAAGCTTTTGAAGTTCTCTGGGGTTTCGGTTAGGAGTTTGATGTCAAGTCCTTTTCTTTCACCTTCATAGCCAAAGATTATTTTTCCAACACGTTTTTCTAAAGGTCGTTTCAATTTAAACGCTGGTGCCTCTTTGAATAAATTCAAGGTGAAAAAAGAATCTGTCGGAATGTTGATGTAATTCTCCGAAAAAGCAATTTTATCGTCCCTAGGGTCAAATTGATAATTGTTATTATAATCTTTTAGAGCAACTAATTGGTAGGTGCCTTCCTTTATATTTGTGATGTCAAATACAATAGAATCCAAAGTGTTGGTCATATAACTAGGTTTCTCTTTGTAAATAATAGAGTCATTGTAATCTTCTGTCACCTCAAATAATAACACAGAGATTTCAGTATCAAACACCCTTTCATAGGAATCCTTAACAAGACCATAAATTTCTAGAGAATCTACATAACTTCCCGTAGAGAAAACATATTTGAAACTTCCTAAAGGATTTCCTTCGTTATTGTCAACAATACTGTTTCCAAAGTTGAAAGAATACGTGGTGTTCTCTTTTAGAGTATCGTTGATTTTAATAGTTATTTTTTTACTGGCTGTTCCAACAGGAGTGATATCTGATTGATGCTTTAAAGGTGGGGATACAATAAGTTGTTTGTTTAGATCCTTAAATTTCACGTATTCATCAAACTGTAATTTAATTTTTTTTGAGTTGAAGTTGATCGCTTCGTGTTCTGGTGTTGCAGTTACCATGACAGGAGCAATACTATCTTTAGGTCCACCAGTAGGACTTCCTTTTCTAGCGCAACTTGTGGTTATAGCAATAATTAGCAGAGAAAATATACTTAGAATAAACAGTTTTTTCACAGTCGAAAAAAATTAAATTATAAGCTACAAAGTAACAATTTATTTAGGGAATTTTTTAATTAAAATTTAAAAGTTGATTGTGTGCGCAATAGAAGCAATACTTAAGGTAATATTTTGAGTTTTCAGTAGTTCTATTGCACAACTTTCTATGGTAGCTCCAGTGGTAATCACATCATCAAATAATAAAACATGTTTGCCCTTGAGAGAATCGTTTTTTTGAATTTGAAAATTGTGTTTCGCGTTTTCCCATCGTGCGAGTTTGTTTTTTTTAGTTTGGGTTTCACTAGCATTAACCTTAGTCAAAATATTTTCTAACATGGGGGCTTTCAAATGTTTGGAAAGATTGTTACCAATGCTGGTAAGTTGGTTGTAGCCTCTTGATTTAAGTTTGTTTTTGTGCAGCGGAACAGGGATTATATAATCAATCGGTTTTAGGTTTTTGACAGAGAGGATTTCCTGACTAAGAAGGGTGCCCAACAAAGCTCCTATTTTTTGATTGTTATTGTATTTCAATTCATGAATTAAATTTTGAACGATACCTTTGGGTTGAAAGATCAGCAAGGAGGTTGCAAATTCGAGCGGGATTTTTCCAAAAAACAATTGGTCAAGCGGATTGTTCTCCTGTTGGGTGTAATATGCATATGGAAGATCATGAAAACAGTGAGTACAAAGAATGTTGTCGTTTTTTGAAAGACTTCTAGTGCAACCAATACAATCGTTAGGGTAAAATAGCTCTAGAATATTACTTAAATGCTCTAAAATCATAGTTGCTTTTTACTTAAAGATATAAATTCTAGTTGATAAGAGATAGATTTATCTGTAATTATGGGGTGTAAAGTGGTTATTCTAATTTTTTAATGCTAAATTTGGCTGCTTAAAAATTAACCGAAAAATAAAAGATGGAAAATAAACAGCCAAGTAAGTTGACAACAATAGTATTAGGGGTATTATTATTAGTTGCAGTAGTATTTGCTTTCTATTCAAATTCTGAGCATGCTGCTTTACAAGCAGAGCTAGAAGCTGAAAAAGCAGAAATCAAAGCGGAATTAGATGATTTAGTTGTAAAGTATGATGCTAAAATAGCTGAAAATACAACTATGAGTGCTAAGTTATCTGCTGCGAGAGAAGATATCGTTACTTATAGAGATTCATTAGAGTCTGAAAAGAAAGCGAGTTATTCTACAATCAAGAGATACAAAAACAGAGTTTATTCTTTACAAAAGAAAAATAAAGAATTGTTTACTCAAGTGGAGGATTTAACTGCTCAAAATGAAAAATTAAACGAAGAAGTAGTTGCTGCAAAAGCAATTATTGAAACGAAAGAAGCAGAAGGTGCTGAATTGGCAGCTAAAAATGAAGAGCTTGCAGGGAAAGTTGCAGTTGCATCTGAATTAACTGTAGATGGATTGACGGTTGCTTCTATGAAGAAAAGATCTTCAGGATCATTAAAAGCTACTAGCAAAGCAAAATATACAGATGCTTTTAGAGTTTCATTTAAGATTGGAGAAAATGTAATTGCTGAAGGTGGTGATAAAGTTGCTTATATTGTTATTACAGGTCCAGAAGGAGAAGTTGTAGCGCCAAAAGGAAAAGTTGAAATAGCAGAAGAAGAAGTTTACTATTCTGATACAACAACTATAGATTACCAAAATATTGCTACAGATGTAATTGTAATTACAGATTTAGTAAGAAAAGAGAACAAAAAAGGAGTATATACAGTTTCAGCTATTTTAGATGGAAAGACTATTGGAGAGTCTAAAATTGCTTTAAAGTAAACGTTATAAAATTGTATATTTCTGTAAAGAAATTAGGAAAAGAGCGAGGGGAACCTCGCTCTTTTTTTTCTAAGATTTTTGATCGTGGTTTAAGCTTTTTATGAAAATTTCTTTTGGTCTATCATTCATATTTAAGTAAAGCACTATTGCTACAGTTTTTATAAAAATCAATAGAGGGATAAGGTGTCTGTTATCCGAACCGTAGATGATAGGGTTAGTAAATAAAGATACCAAATATTCAATTAATGCAAGTGTTAATTCAGCGATTAGAACAATCGAAATTACCCTAGGGAAACTACTTCTTTTTTTGAAGAATAATAAAATAGACAAGGAAGTAAAAGTTATATGAGCTAAGGAAAATATCCCTTTATAAAATAATAGAAGTCCACTAGATTTGTTGTTAGAAAGTAATAGGTTAACCCAGTTACTTGCTAGCACTTCGATATTAACGATAAATGATACAAGAACAGAAATAATTAAAAAGGCAATTATACTAACAAGCCAAATATCGAAATTTTGATTTTCTGAATAGTATGATAAGATTGTCGGTTTGGGATCATATTTGATAACTTTTAAGCTTAACCAAATTAAAATAACGAATGCCCATAAAAATATTCCAATACTTATGAAATAGTATAAGTTGTTGTTGTTTAACGGTATTGAAATTGAACTTTTGGCTGAATTATCTTTGACTAATGAATATCCTATGTTTTGTTTAAGATTTTTCATGTCAGATCCAAATTTTGGATATTCACTAGGATCCACATGGTCTGAATAAGTTTCATACAGATAAGAAATATCCACCTCAAGTAGTTCAGAATCATACTTAGCCATAAAATCATAAAAGAAATTTTTATTATTTATGCTTAAATACTGATCTGTTATATCCCATGCATTATTGAGTTTTATTTTGATGTTATGTTCTGTTTTTACTGGATGAAAAAGTAAAAAAGGTTCTTTTCTAATATTGTCAGTTGGTAATATTAAATTACCATATATAGAGCTAGGATGAAAAGAGGCTAATAGTTTATCATTAACTTCCACAGAAGGTTGCCACAGACTATCTATTTTGTAAGATTCGTAAGTAGTAAACGTGTTTTCTTTTTTATCATCTTCAAAAAAAACTTCTTTTAAAGAGGTTACATTATAATATAGATTTGATACATCTTCTAAATATGCTTTATTTATATTAACAATACTATTTTCACTGAAAATTTGTCGTTGTTCATCTGCCAGGGAACCTTGATATATTTTTTTTGAAGTGAATGTTGTACCTTCAGATTGTTTCTCAAGACTAAATTCATCATATACGGTAAGACTTGAGTAATTATGGAAATTTATTTTTTCTAATTTTGTTGTAGCATCGTCAATCACTAAACCATATTTGTAATCTGGAAAGTAAGTAGTGTAGAATGTACCAAATTGGTTTGCGATAGTGGGGTCAAACCAATGAACACGGTCGTCTTTGTCAATAACCTTTACGACACAGTGATTGAAGTTTATAGAGGATGGTAGCATCATATGAATAGATTCACCTAGATAGGTGTTGACTAGAGTAGGATAAGCTCTAATGCCCATTTCTCTTAAAATAGACACCATTAATAAACTTTTGTCCTTACAGTCTCCATACCTTTGATTGATCACCTTATTAGGGTGAAATGGCTTGTACGCTCCTATACCAGATTCTAAACCTAGATATCTAATATCATCTTGAACAAAATTTAAAACCTCCATCACCTTTTCTGATTCTTCAAAATTAGTGCTGTTAATTTTATTTGAAAGATCAATGATTTCCTTATTTAATGGTTCATCGATAAAAAAGATGTTGCTAGCCCATTTAGCTGTTTCATTCCAATTTTTAAAAGTTGTAACACTGACAATTTCGTTAACCAATTTCCAAATAGGAATATTATTTTCAAGCACAAGTGCCTCTGAGTTTTCTTTTCTCCATGTGTAATCGAAATATGTTTTCGTTTTTTTTATGTTGGCATTAAAATCACAGTTAATATAATCTACAAATAACTTGTCATGACTTAATATTCTCAAATGGTTTAGAGCAATTGGAATTTGGTCACTGAAATAAAAATGACTCGAAAAATTGTTTTTAAATATTGGATTAAATCCTTTTAAGGAATAGCTGTAGGTTAAGATGTCACCTACTCTAACATCATCGATATGAGTTGTTGCTGTAACGGAACCATCATAGATATAGCTTTCTGCACTTGACTCTGTTTTATACGATTGAAAATTGTTTTCATTTATTTTGTTGACTGTTTTTCCATTTCTAATGATTTCAATTTTATGGATTGACAATTTTTGATAGGATGGATCATATTTTATGGAAATTGTGGAAATATTTTGAATCCCTGAGTTGTTGATTATTTTGAAGGAATTTTTACTGTAATTTTCTTGGGTAAGTAAATTAACTTGATTGTCTACAAGTAGATAATGTATTCCTTGAGATAACTTGCTGTTTTCTAGAGAGTCGAATTTCTGATTGTTTGTTTTTTTTACCCATTTAGGGGCTTTTCCGAAATTTATTTGAGCAACTGATTTAGTAGAAATTGATATTAAAAACAGCAGGAATAAATATTTTTTCATAGTCATTATTTTAATGCTAAAATACTTATTTTTGCAGCATGGCAAAGCAAGAAGATCAATTTAAAAAAGTAGTTTCACACGCAAAGGAATACGGATATGTATTCCAATCAAGTGAAATATATGACGGTTTGAGCGCAGTATATGATTATGCTCAAAACGGTGTTGAATTAAAGAAAAATATTAGAGAATATTGGTGGAAATCTATGGTGCAGATGCATGATAATATTGTTGGATTAGATTCAGCAATTTTTATGCATCCAACAACTTGGAAAGCATCAGGGCATGTAGATGCCTTTAATGATCCTTTGATTGATAACAAGGACTCTAAAAAGCGTTACCGTGCCGATGTTTTGATAGAAGACTATGTTGGTAAGTTAGACGCTAAAATAGAAAAAGAGGTAGCAAAAGCTGCCAAACGTTTTGGAGAAGCTTTTAATAAAGAAGAATTCTTAGCGACCAATGGTAGAGTTTTAGGATATAAAGAAAAAGGGAATGCCATTTTAAGCAGAATGGGTAAATCTTTAGAAAAAGAAGATTTGGTAGATGTCAAAGCTCTTATTGAAGAATTAGGGATTGCTTGTCCTTTATCAGGATCTAAAAATTGGACAGAAGTAAAACAATTTAACTTGATGTTTGGAACTAAATTAGGGGCCTCAGCAGATTCTGCGATGGACCTATATTTACGCCCAGAAACAGCTCAAGGTATTTTTGTGAACTTTCTGAATGTGCAAAAAACAGGAAGAATGAAAATTCCTTTTGGTATTGCACAAACAGGAAAAGCTTTCCGTAATGAGATTGTTGCACGTCAGTTTATTTTTAGAATGCGTGAATTTGAACAAATGGAAATGCAATTTTTTGTACGTCCTGGGACGCAAAAACAGTGGTATGATACTTGGAAAGAAACGCGATTGAACTGGCATTTATCTTTAGGTTTAGGAGAAGATAACTATCGTTTCCATGACCATGATAAACTAGCGCATTATGCAGATGCTGCCGCAGATATTGAATTTAGATTTCCGTTTGGTTTTAAAGAATTAGAAGGAATTCATTCAAGAACAGATTTCGACTTAAAAGCGCATGAAGAGCATTCAGGGAAGAAATTACAATATTTTGATCCAGAATTGGGAGAAAGCTATGTGCCATATGTAGTTGAAACTTCTGTAGGATTGGATCGTTTGTTCCTTTCAATATTCTCGAATTCTTTACAAGAGGAGGAATTAGAAAATGGAACATCGCGAACTGTTTTGAAATTACCAGCGGTATTAGCTCCTACAAAAGCGGCTATTTTTCCATTGGTTAAAAAAGATGGATTGCCTGAGATTGCAAAGGAAATTGTAAATGATTTGAAATTTGACTTCAATGTAATTTATGATGAAAAAGATGCTGTAGGTAAACGATACAGAAGACAAGATGCTGCCGGAACTCCGTTCTGTATTACAGTAGATCATGATTCTTTAAACGACAAGTCTGTTACCATCCGTCATAGAGATACGATGGAACAAAAAAGAGTATTGATTTCAGAGTTGAAATCAATTATCAATAAAGAAGTAAACATGTCTGAGTGGTTGCAAAAAATAAAGTAATCATAAACGATAGCATATATAAAAGCCTTTGAGAATCTCTCAAAGGCTTTTTTTATTTCTTGGATTTTTAATAGGATTAATTATTACATTTGAAAAAAACAAAATATGAGAAATTATAAAATTTTATGTCTGGCATTGTGTACCAGTGCAATTACTTTTGCTCAAAAATCTGTATTGATTCGATACCAACCTAAAGTTGGGACAACTCTAATGAATAATATGGATGCTGATATGAATATTACCATTAAGGCAGGAGAACAAAATATTGTGACAAAAATGAAGATGGCCTTTGATATGTCTTATCATACAAAAGCTAGAAATAAGGATGTGAATAGCATTGATATGGTGTTTGAAAAAATAACGATGGATATTAGCAACCCAATGATGTCAGGTTCTTATGATTCAGATAATAAAGAGGAAACAGATCCTTTTGCGTTGAAAATAGCAGAAAGTTTCAAGGGAGTTTTGGACAAGCCTGTTCCTATGAAAATAACCACACAAGGTGCGTTTGCAGAACCGATAGATATTGTAAAGATATTCCCACAAATCCCAGCATCAAAAGCAAATGAATTAAAGGAGCAGATGTCAAATCAATTTATTCAATTTCCTGATAAAAAAGTGAAAGTTGGAGAAAGCTGGACGATGTCTACCACCATGAATCAAGTTGGGGATTTAGAATATACATACACACTTGTGGGTATTGAAAAACAGAGATTGCTATTAACAGTTGAAGGTAAAATGTTAGAAAGTGAAAGTGAAACAGTAAAAATGTTGACAGCAAATATTTCTGGAGATGTTGTTTTAGATAAAAAAACTGGAGAAACCTTAGAGTCTAATATTGTGATGGATATGGATATGCAAATGGAGGCGCAAGGAAATACTATGGATATGAATATGAAAGCTGAAATTGGAATCAAAGCAATTCAGTTGTAAAAAAACATGAACTTAATTAAAGCTCTAAGAATTTTCTTAGGGCTTTTTTTATGAGTTTTTTATTAAAAACAGCAAGGAACAAAAACCAAAAGCAATTAAGAATAGGTCTTTGGTAAGTCTATTTGAAATAGTTTTTAAAAATCGACCTATTATGATACTACTCGGGACAAAAATTAATAATAATTCTGCTCCAGTCTTATCTGGACTCATAAAAATAGCAAGAGCCCCAAACAATAGCATTGAAATAGCCAATCCATACTGAGACCTATAAGGACTGCTTATAGAAATGACCCTCGTAAAAGTTGCAAGAATGCTTAGACCTAAAACACTACCAAAAATAATAAGTGGTGCGAGTAAAGAATTATTAAAATAGGTGTCAAAATTTAACACTGTTTTAAATGACGTTCGTTCTAAGAATAACTCTGTGTTATTTGTGATAAAACAATAGCTAAAAAAAAGGGTTTGCGTTGCAGTAAAACCAAGAATAGGGCCCAAAATATTTTTTAATTTTATTTTTTTTGCCAAAATGATACTGGTAAATATAAAGACAAGAAATACTATAGATCCTGGGAAAAGAAGGAAGGAAATCCCTGAATAAATTCCGGCATCAAATAAGGCAGACGACTTTCTTTCTTTGATTTTTAACTGAGCTAAATTTTTATATATTAAAAGGTATAAAATTGAAACTAGGATCAAGTTGATCTCTAAAAAAGCACTCGGAAACAATCCATAAAGCAATATCATGATAAAAGTGTTGTGCAAATTTTCATTTGAGACTTTGTTTTTGATAAAATAATACGAACTGAGAAAAATAAATGTAAAATTAAGTACCAAAGCTAAAAGTGCTGGACCCCAATGGTTATAGTCTGTATGGTGTGTTTCTGAAAGAAAAAAATGGCTTGTAAATAAGAGGAAAAACAAAACAGAAAGGACAATACTATTTATGGGTTTAGTTTTGTCAAAAAAATTGGCTAGCATGTTTAGTTTTTATATTTTTGCAGCGTAAAGATAATTTAAGTTATGATAGCAAACAATATATTTAGAATCATCGGAGAATTGTTCACAGAAGGTCTTTTTATTCCTTTTGATTTGATTAGAAGTGATGAAAACTGGTGGACATCTAATATTATCAACTTTCTTTTTATCGGAGTCTTTTTTGTGTTGTTAGGATACTGGATGAAAGAATCGGTTAGATTTAAGAAAGAAGGTACTGAAGATTTACCTAAATAGAGTTTTCTTTTGGGAAGTAAAAACAAACTAAAACGTTTCAACGAAAACGAAACTTTTTCTAACGTTATTCAACCGACTCGTGAAGAGGTAACTACCAATTTTCCACATAAAGGAAAATGGAATGAGTTCTTCAAAAACGACAATCCTATCATTCTAGAATTAGGATGTGGGAAGGGAGAATACACGATCGCTTTAGCAGAAAAAAATCCGAACATCAACTATATCGGTATTGATATAAAAGGTGCTCGTTTTTGGAGAGGTGCTAAAACGGCTTTAGAAGAAGATTTACCAAACGTGGCGTTTATCCGTACTCAAATTGAGTTGGTAGATTTTTGCTTTGCACAAAATGAAGTGAGTGAGATTTGGATTACTTTTCCAGACCCTCAAATCAAATATAAAAGAACAAAGCATCGTTTGACAAATGCCGAGTTCTTGAAAAAATACCATCATATTTTAAATGAAGATGGTATCATGCATTTAAAAACGGATAGTGAGTTTATGCATGGTTATACTTTAGGATTGCTACATGGTCAAGGTCAAGAAGTGTTATATGCACATCATGATATCTACACCAATCCACATGCACCTGAAGACGTTTTAAATACGCAAACATTCTACGAAAAGCAGTATTTAGAAGTGAAAAAAGCAATTACCTATATAAAGTTTAAGTTGAAATACTAGTTTTATTTTTTAAAGCTCTAGTGCTAAACAAATATTATATTTGTTTAAAACCTGCTGATTGAAAAATAATAGATTCAAATACAGTTACCTATTCATTGTAATTGGTTTTGTTTCTTGCACTCATAAGAATAAGGGTAGCAAAGAGTATGCAGCTACTTTTTCAAAACTAAAAGAGAGAACTTTAGTTACTTGCGTATCTTAAGTTGTAAGCTTTGTCTCATGTGTTTTTGGGTTTGATTTGATTAAAATAGAGTTGTAAATTTAGGGTTATGAAAAATAAAATAAGTTTAAAAGAAGCAATTTCTATCGGTATTGGAGGAATGGTAGGAGGAGGTATATTTGCCGTCCTTGGTTTGGCAGTCTCTATAGCAAAAGGGGCTACCTATATTTCATTTTTTGTTGCGGGTATGTTGGCTTTGATTACTTCCTATGCATATTCCAAACTTTCCATGAAATTCCCGGACAAAGGTGGTACGGTACGATTTATCAATGAAGGGTTTGGAAAGTCTGTTTTTAGTGGAGCGGTCAATAATTTATTGTGGATTAGTTATATTATTATGTTGGCTTTATATGCATCTGCTTTCGGTTCTTACGCCCCCAACTTGATGCCTATTACTGGGAATGTAGGAATGGATTCTCATCTATATGCCACAGGAATAATTATTTTGGCCACGGGTATCAATTACTATAGCATTGCAGTGGTTGGTAAAATTGAAGCCTACGCAGTAGTCATTAAGTTGGTAATCCTAATTTCATTTATTGCTATTGGCGCTTATGGTTTGATAGGCAATCCGAATATTTCTCAATTAGGAACCCAAAACTGGGTAGATTCTGTGAGTATTTTAGCGGGTGGAATGGTGATTTTTGTGGCTTATGAAGGTTTTGAGTTGATTGCAAATGCTGCACCGGATATTGAAAATCCATTGAAAAATATTCCAAGAGCTTATAAGTATTCTGTTGTTTTTGTGATATTTCTTTATATCATTATTGCGGCTGTAACAGTAGGTTCTTTACCTTTTGATGAAATAGCAACTGCTGAAGATTATGTGTTGGCAGAAGCGGCTAAACCCATGTTAGGACAAGTTGGGTTTACCATCATTACCATTGCAGCATTGATTTCAACATTTTCTGCGATAAATGCGTCTTTGTATGGTGGTAGTAGGGTAAGCTATGAAATTGCAGAAGATGATGAACTGCCGCATGAGTTGACTAGTAAATTATGGAACCAACCCATTGGTTTGTTTATTACAGCTGTTGTAACAATTATAGTGACGAGTAGTTTGGAGTTGGAAAGTATTTCTACTGCAGGAAGTATTGGGTTTTTATTGATTTTTGGGATTGTGAATTTTGTTGCTTTTAAGCTGTCAGATCAAATTGATGGAAATAAGTGGATTTCCCTTACTGGTTTTATTTTGTGTTTGATTGCACTTGTTGTTTTAGTATCACAACAATTAAAAAGTAATTTTCTTAGTGTTATGGTGGCTGTTTCAATAATTGCTGTTTGCTTTATAGGGGAATGGATTTTTAAACGGTTTTTTGATGATGTTAAAACAAAAAACTAGTTGCTTCTTAACTTGATGATTTCAGTTGAAAAATGAATACCCACGGTTTTATTTGAGTCAATGTATTTATCGTGTTGTAGAAAAAGTATCTGATCGTCGAAAATTACTTCTATCAAATAAATACCTTCCATAAAGTATGCTTGTTTTACAATTGCTTTGTATTTAGAGGAGGCATCAATTTTTATGTCTTGTGGATATAGTAAAATTGTTTTCTTTGAAGTAGATTTTGATATTTTATCTAATTTTATTTCGTTCACATCTCCAAAAAATGAAGCTACGTATTTAGAAGGTGGTGTGTTATAGAGAATCTTTGGAGGGTTTTCGGCTACTAATTTTCCTTCTTTCATCACTAATATTTTATCGGCGAAGGAAAGTGCATCGGTGCTGTCATGTGTTGCAACGATACATGTAATATTCTTCTCTCTTAAATAATTAAATAGTTTACGGCGCAGGTTGTTTTTTCTGAAATTATCAATATGACTAAAGGGTTCGTCAAGTAACAATAATTCAGGTTCCTTGGCCAGTACTCTAGCCAAAGCTACCCGTTGTTTTTGCCCACCACTTAAGTTTTTCACTTTTACATGCGCAAAATCAACCATATCAACAACTTCAAGAAGTTCTGCAGTTCTTTCTTTTTTTTCTTTTGGAAATCTATTTGGTAAAAATTTTCCAATATTTTCTGCAGCAGAGGTAAAAGGCATTAGATCAAAATCTTGTGAAAGATATTTCATAAATGGTTCGCCCGGAACTAAATAGTAATTAGGTCCCAATAACTTTTCGTCGTTGTAAAAAACGCTTCCTTTATCAATATGCAATAAACCATAGATGATTTCTAATAGCGTACTTTTTCCACATCCGCTTTCGCCAATTATCGCTATGTATTCTCCCTGATTAACGGAGAAAGAAATATCTTTTACAACTTCGGTTTTATCATAAGCAAATGATACGTTTTTTAGTTCTAACACAGATTTTATTTGTTGAATTTTAATTTTCTTTCAATAGCGGAAATCATCATTTTTGCGATGTCTTTTCCAGTTGCTTTTTCTATTCCTTCAAGACCGGGAGATGAATTTACTTCTAACAATAATGGACCTTTGTTAGAACGAATTAAATCTACTCCTGCAACATCAAGTCCTAATACTTTTGCAGCTTTGATGGCAAGTTTTTTTTCTTCTTGCGAAATTTTGACAATTCTTGCGGTACCTCCTTGATGAATATTTGCTCTAAATTCACCTTTTACGGCAACCCGCTCAATAGAAGCTACTACTTTTCCGTCGATAACGAAACATCGTAAATCTCTTCCGTCAGCTTCCTTGATGAATTCTTGTACAAGTATGTTTGTTTTTAAACTTTTAAAAGCATTGATAACACTTTCTGCGGCTTTGTTTGTTTCTGCTAAAACAACTCCTTTACCTTGGGTACTTTCCAGTAATTTTATAATCAATGGAGCACCGTTTACCATTTCAATCAATTCCTTTGTTTCCAAAGGTGAATTGGCAAAACCGGTTGTTGGAATATGAATACCATGCTTAGAGAATAATTGAGATGAAAATAATTTGTCTCTTGATTCCGAAATAGCAGAGGCACCATTTTGTATAAAGGTTCCGATGGAATCAAATTGACGAATCAAGGCACATCCATAAAACGTCATGCTTGGTTTGATTCTAGGGATGATGGCATCAAAACTATCCAGTACATTTCCTCCTCGATAATGAATTTCAGGATTGTCAGCATCCATTTTCATATAACATTGCTGAGCGTTTAAGAAAAACATTTGATGTCCTTCTTGTTCACCCGCTTCCATAATTCTTTTGTTACTATATAATTCAGGATTGCTCGCAAGCACTCCTATTTTTAATCCATTTTCAGTGGGTTTGCTTCTTTTGTAATAAGAATCTATCTGTTCTGGTGTAAAAGAAGTCAGACAATCTTCTCTAGATGGGTCTATAATCAGTCGGTCAATCATGGCTTCCCTGCCCAATAGCATTCTAAAGCCCATAGAATCTCTATTAGCTAAGGTAATCTCAATTTCATATTGGTCATCACCTAAGATAAGATCTGTGAGAATTACATATCTTTTTTCACTGATCCCTGTAGAACTCTTAACATATCGTGTGCCTGATATTTTTGATTCACAATGTATGCTAACACTTGGGTTGGATTGCAGTGGAAACACTTCGTATCGTACCCATTTTTCTCCTCTTTTTTTAAAAGGAACTATATTAAGTGCATGTATAGATGAGGTTTTAGCCCCAGAGTCAATTCTAGCTTTTATTGCCGGTATTTGAAGGTTTGGTAATACGCACCATTCCTCACTTCCAATTATTTTTTTTTCCATGAGATATAATTATTGTCTTCAACAAATATATTATATAAATAGTTTCAAAAGTTAAATTAAAAACATGTTTTTATACATACAAAAAGAGGAAACAATTGTGTTTCCTCTTTTTGTATACTTGCAAAAACTATAAAAATCTACTCTTGATTTTCAATAGCTTCTTTGATTTTAGCTTCTAATTCTTCTGCTAATTCAGGATTGTCTTTGATCAAGTTTTTAACTGCATCACGTCCTTGTCCTAATTTAGTGTCTCCATAGCTAAACCATGATCCACTTTTTTTGATGATTCCATAATTTACACCGATGTCTAAAATTTCACCAACTTTAGAAACACCTTTTCCGTACATGATATCAAATT
This sequence comes from Flavicella sp., assembly GCF_029238425.1. GTDB lineage: Bacteria > Bacteroidota > Bacteroidia > Flavobacteriales > Flavobacteriaceae > Flavicella. Next base: position 923 of record NZ_JAQWGB010000123.1, on the reverse strand, counting down.
CTGCTTGTTGGAAAGGTGGTGCAACTTTGTTTTTTACCACTTTTACTTTGGTACTGTTTCCAATTACTTGGTCACCATCTTTTATTTGAGTTCTTCTACGGATATCTAAACGTACCGATGCATAGAATTTTAAGGCATTACCACCAGTTGTAGTTTCAGGGTTACCGAACATTACACCAATTTTTTCACGCAACTGGTTAATGAAAATAACAGTACAGTTTGTTTTAGAGATTGTACCTGTTAACTTACGTAAAGCTTGAGACATCAAACGAGCATGTAGTCCCATTTTAGAATCTCCCATTTCTCCTTCAATTTCACTTTTCGGAGTCAATGCAGCCACAGAGTCAATTACAACAATATCAATAGCACCGGAGCGAATTAAATTTTCAGCAATTTCTAATGCTTGTTCTCCGTTATCTGGTTGAGAGATAATCAAGTTATCAATATCAACACCTAGGTTTTCAGCATAATATCTGTCAAAAGCATGCTCTGCATCAATAAAGGCAGCAATACCACCTGCTTTTTGAGCTTCAGCAATTGCATGTATCGTTAATGTTGTTTTACCAGAAGATTCTGGTCCGTAAATTTCAATAATTCTACCTTTTGGATATCCACCTACTCCTAAAGCAAGATCCAATCCTAAAGATCCAGAAGATATAGATTCCACATCTACATGAGCAACATCACCCATTTTCATAACAGCTCCCTTACCATAAGTTTTGTCTAACTTATCAAGGGTCATTTGTAATGCTTTTAATTTAGCATCTTTTTCTTTAGTATCATTTGCCATATTTGCTTTGCTTCTGAAATTAATAATTAGAAAGTAAAAGTAGTAAAAATAATGTGTTTTTTTTGTTGGAAATAGCCCTTAGAAAAGGAGTTTTCAACAATTTAAAAAAATCTAGTTTTTTTGAAATTTAAAT
>NZ_JAQWGB010000181.1 GCF_029238425.1 Flavicella sp. | reverse complement strand
ATGGATTACGGTACCTTGTGAAATTATATTTCCGGTATTATTAGTCCAAGTTACTTCCCCTTCCGTTGTAGCGGATGCAAAGGAGGCACCTGTCCATTCTTCGTCAATAAATTTGATAGTAGTTGTATCCGGACAATCATCTAGGAGTACAAATGAAAATCCATCGGGATCATCGTGATAGGCGACAATTGCGATATCACCAGCATCAGAAATGGAATTGTTTTTTACTTGTGAAATAATGGAAGTTTGTGTTGAGACAATCATCAACAGGAATAGAATTTTTTTCATAGCAATTATTTTGTTTTAAAGTTTGTTTGCTATGAAAAAGTTTATTCATAAAAAATTAGTATCTCAAAGTATCGTTCGAGATTTAGTACAAGGAAACAATATTCCTTTTCATAGCTTATATAAGTTATGAAAGGTTTTTTAAAATAGAAAAGAGCTATTTCTGAATTTTCTAGAAACTGCGAATTAACATAGGTTTATTTAAAACATTTCCAATGCTTTCTCGATCACATCATAAATTTTTTCCAATTCTTGGTCGGTTGTAATAAAAGGAGGCAAAACATAAATAGTATTTCCTAGAGGACGCAAGCAAACTCCATTTTTCATAAAAAACTCAAAAAGTTGATCTCTAAGATTTCCATAACGTTCCATTTTTATGTTTAGATCCAATGCAAATATAACTCCGGTTTGTCTTGTGGTTTTGACTTTTGGGTGTTTGTGTATTCTTTGATTGAATGCCGCATGTTTTTCTTGGATTCTAAGGCTGTTCGCCTTCATTTCTTTAGAGACTAAAAGGTCGATTCCTGCTGAAATTGCGGTACACCCTAGTGGATTAGCAGAATAGGTATGTCCATGGAAAAATCCTTTTGAGATTTCATTATCATAAAAAGCATCATATATTTTTTGAGAGCAGGTGGTAAGCGCCATCGGAACAATTCCTCCTGTAAGAGATTTGGACAAACACATAATATCTGGTTTGTTCTCCAAAAAATCAGAAGCAAAATATTTTCCAGTTTTTCCGAATCCTGTCATTACTTCATCTGCAATACAGACGACATTATTTTTTTGTGCTATTTCAATCAATTCACTTAATAATTCTGCAGGATACATTTTCATAGCCGCTGCTCCTTGAACAAGAGGTTCAAAAATAAAGGCAGCAATAGCACCTGTGGCAATTAATTGAGAGAATTTTTCTTTGACATGTTCGAAATTCTCATAATTTGGCACATCAATGCGATCTATAGTCAATAAAAAATCTTCAAATGGTCCGTTGTAAACAGAAAGTCCGGATACCGACATAGAACCAAATGTATCTCCATGAAAAGCATCTTCTAAAGCAATGATTTTATTTCGTTTTTCACCTTGGTTGAAATGAAATTGAAGCGCCATTTTGATAGCGACATCGACAGAGGTAGATCCATTATCAGAAAAAAATATTTTTTGCTGGTTTTTAGGTAAAATACGCATTAATTTCTCCGACATTTCCACAGCAGGAGGATGTGTAAAACCGCTAAAAACAACTTGGTCTAATTTCCCTAATTGGGCTGTGACCTTGTTGATGATGTATTCATTACAATGACCATACATGCAAGTGTACCAAGAAGCGATTCCATCAATATAGGTATTCCCTTCTTCATCATACAACAAAGCATCTTTTGCTTTGACAATTGCCAAATGTTTTGGATGTAATTTGTGCTGCGTTAAGGGATGCCACAGGTATTTTTGATCACGTTCTTGTAGGTTCATTGTTTTCAGGTTTCAAGGGAAAGGTCAAATGTACAATACAAATGCAAATAAGTCATTTAAAATTTTTAGGAAACTATAATTTCAAAAGATTTTCTTTGAATAAATCCGCGTATTTTTTTGTTGTGGTCTGGTCAATATTTTCTTCCTCATCGATACGTCCAATGACTTCTGCTCCTGTCATTTTTAAAATGATAGATTCGGTTTCTTTATTTTCTGCACCGCTGAATATGATGGAAACCTTAAACCCTTTTTCTTGTAATAATTTAACCGTAAGTAAGGTGTGATTGATACTTCCTAAATAATGTCTAGAGACCACAATAATTTTATAGTCGGGTTGTATGATGTCAAGAATAGTATCCGTGTCGTTTAAAGGTACTAATACTCCTCCAGCTCCTTCAATCACTAAGGTGTTTTCAGTTTCTGGACAAATTATTTTGTCTAGTTGAATTACTGTGTTGTCAATCGTTGCGGCGGCATGTGGACTCATTGGAGTCTCTAAGGCATAGCTGTTTTTATGAAATTTTGAGGCGTCATTGGATACAAGATTTTTTACTTTATGCGTGTCAGAATAATCTAATTCTCCAGCTTGTATCGGTTTCCAATAATCTGCATGCAAAGCTTCAGTAACAATTGCAGAAGCAACTGTTTTTCCAACTTCTGTTGAGATTCCAGTGATAAATATTTTTTTCATTTTATAGGCTAGCTAATTCGGTTAATAGGGCATCTATTTCTTTATGGGTGTTAAAGCTATGAATGCAAATTCTTAATCTTTCCTGACCTTTTGGTACGGTAGGGGAGAGAATTGGTTTTATGTCAAAACCTTTTTGTTGCAGACTTTGAGCAAAATCTTTTACAATATCATTTCCTGGAAGGATACAACAATGTATGGAGCTGTCGCTTTTGACAAATTTGGATTCTAAATTTTTTTTAGAAACCCCGTTTTTGAAATAGACAATATTGTTTTGTAATTTTTTTAGTTCAGAGGTTGTTGATAACTCCGAGTATGCTGCTTGTATAGTTGCTATACTGTGCGTAGCAGCAGCTGTTGTATAAATAAATGATCTAGAAAAGTTGATCAAATACTCTCGTAAATCATGACTGCCAAGAATAATAGCGCCGTGACATCCCAAAGCTTTTCCGAAGGTATGTACTCTTGCAAAAATAGCATTTTCCAAGCCAAACTCTTGAACGGATCCTCTTCCGCTTTCTCCAAAGACACCGTTAGAATGTGCTTCGTCTACAATCAAAAGACAATTGTATTTATTGCTTAAATCCGCAATAGATTGGAGTGGTGCACTATCACCATCCATGGAATATACAGTTTCAATAGCGATGTATATAGTGCCTTCTGATTTCTTGATTTTTTTTTCAAGATCCTCTAAACTGTTATGCTTGAATTTAAAGGATTTTGCATTGCTTAACCTGATGCCATCTCTAATAGAAGCATGAATAAGTTCATCAAAAATTATAGTATCGCCTTTTTGTGCTACACAAGAGAACAAACCAATGTTGGCATCATAACCTGAATTATATAGTAGGCCACTTTCGGCATTGTGAAAATCTGCTATTATTTTTTCTGTTTCTAAATGTATAGTATGTGTACCCGAAACCAACCTTGAACCGGTACTTCCGTTTTTGAATTTTTGAGTATTACATATCCTCTGAGACATATCATTTATCGTTTTGTTCTGAGAAAATCCCAAATAATCATTAGAAGAAAAATCAATGTTCTTTTTTTCGTTTGTAAGTAAACGTAAAGAATTATTGTCTCTTCTTAGACTCAGTTTTTTTTGTAAGTTTTTTGGGAAAATAGACATAAATACTCAATTGTATAATTCAAATACCTTGCGAAATTAATGAACTTTTTTAGAATAGATTGGTTCAAAAAAGATGGAAAATTAACTATTTGTGATAATTATTAGAATATATGTGCTAATTCACTTTCCAATTATTTCGTAAATTTGTAAGAATCACACGTTGAGATTATTAACCAAATCTTTAATGTGTGTTTATAAACTTAATCAAATAACAAAATAATGGCATCATTAACCCCTTACACAGGTACCCTCGGTATAAGATTAGCCAAACATCTGCTAAGACGTGCTACGTTCAATATTTCTAAAGACAGAATTAATGAATTTAGTACTTATACCCCTGCGCAAGCAATTGCAAAATTATCTATAATTCCAGATAAAAATCTTGTTCAACCTATACATTATACAAACGATAAACTGAGCGAACCCGCTCCTTGGATTGATGATGATGCTATTTATGGCCCAATTCAGCCAGATAACGGTAGTGGTAATAATTTATTACGACATTATGTTTTAGGCTGGTGGTTAGATGAAGCTAGAAGAGATACTTCTTATAGATCAAAAATGACCTATTTTTTGTTTACCGATTTTACTGCTTCTAATCAAACACTGAATGGGAATTTTGGTTCTTATTATGATTATTTAAGGTTGTTGGAGTTTCATAGTTTAGGGGATTGGAAAGAATTGGTCTTTCAGATGACCATAAACCCTGTGATGTTGTTGTATTTAAATAACAACCAGAATACAAATGCAAATCCGAATGAGAATTATGCTAGAGAGTTGTTAGAGCTGTTTACAATTGGGAAAGGAGCTCAAGCAGGTGTAGGAGATTATACAAATTATACAGAGTCTGATGTTGAAGAAGCAGCACGAGTATTGACGGGGTGGAAATTTTATTGGTATAATATCTTAAATAATCCAACACTTGATAGACATAGAAATACGAATGGGGCCGAAAATGGTAATTTTCCTTGTGGATATGCCGTAAGTTCTCAACATGATTTTGGAAGAAAAGAATTCAGTCATAGGTTTGATAATTATGTAATTGAAGCCTGGGATACTTCTGGTAAAACAGATGCTGAAAAAAAAGCTAGGATAGAGGAAGAGCTGAGAGAATTTATAGACCTAATTTTAAGTAAAGAGGAGACGGCTAAGTTTATTTGTAGAAAATTATATAGATTTTTTGTGGGTAGAAATATTTCTGCAGAAATTGAAAGTGACGTTATTGTACCGTTAGCTGTGATCTTTAGAACCAATTATAATTTGCAGGACACAATTGATGCTTTGTTAGCAAGTAAGCATTTCTATGACAAAGACGATTCAGATGCTACCGACGAAATTATTGGTGGACTTGTTAAATCACCTTTAGATTTGGTGATGCAAACATTGACCTTAACTGATTTTCCGGTTCCGGATCCTATAACCAATGGCTTGTATCATTATAAAAATTTCTATTATTGGCAAATAATCTTAGGAATCTTAGTTCCTGCCAGTCAGAATGTGTTCGATCCTCCTTCCGTTGCCGGTTTTCCGCCAAATTACGAACATCCAGATTATGACAAGTTTTGGTTTAATTCTGCAACAATTATCCCAAGGTATAATTTTACGGATTTGTTGTTAAATCCGAATAAGGTAAAAGTAGATTATTATGCAACCACTTTTATAGAAGATAATGTAAGTGATCCCTATGATCCGACCAAAGTGGTTTCTGAGTTGGTGGATATTATGTTTCCAGAAGAAATAGATACTGATAGATTGAATTACTTTTTGAATGATATTTTGTTAGAAGGAGGAGAGACAACCCCTGCGATGTGGGCGGATGAATGGAATACCTATAAGAACTCTGGGAATAGAGCTGGGGTAGAGAGTGTGTTGAAACCTTTGTTTAGAGCATTGATATGGTCTCAAGAATATCAAAATAATTAAAATCTCAGAACATGAAAAGAAGAAAATTTTTACAACTATCGGCTTTAAGTTCTGCGAGTGCATTATTTTTAAACGGCCACAAAGTAAGTGCTTTTTCTAAAACAGCACTGTTAAATAATATTCCTGCAGCGATTATTGAAGGTAGATCTTTGGTGATGATTCAGCTGTTAGGAGGAAATGATGGATTGAATACGTTAATTCCATTAGACCAATATGATGATTATGCTAGTTTACGTCCAACGGTTAAATTGGCAAATTCCGGAATCAATGCTGCTATAAATTTAGACGGAACATTACCACTACAAGATCAAATGTTGTTACACCCGGCTTTAGTTGGCTTTAAAAGTTTGTACGATGCAGGGAAATTAAATGTGATCAATAGTGTTGGATATCCTATTGGGAATAAATCTCATTTTGCAGGAAGGGCTTTGATTTTAAAAGGTGGAGATGGTACCACTGAAAACTCAAATAAGACATCCGGATGGATGGCTCGTTTTTTACATTCAGGTTATAATTATGCGGAATATTTAGATCCCTTAGGGATTCAGTTAGGGAGTAAAAAACCTTCTTTAGGGTTTCATTCAGAACATGAGCATAAAGTGGATGTGAATTTAACGGGACAAAATGTATCTGGTTATTATAATGTGATTTCAAGCATTGGAAATCCTGAACCAACGAATTTACCTGATTCTGAGTTTGCGGCTAATGTTGCGTATATGGCACAAACAGAGAAAGCAACAAATGAGTATTCTCAGAGAATTAGTGAAGTTTTTGATGCGGGTAGCAACAGCGCTGTGAGTTATCCAGATTACGATCTGGCAGATCAATTGAAAACGGTTGCAAGGATGATTAAGGGTGGTTCTAAAACAAAAATATTCTTGGTAACGGCTGGAGGGTATGATACCCATGCGGATCAAGTTGTTTCAGGAGATACTCATACAGGAACGCATGCCGAACTATTAAAAGAGTTGGGAGATTCTGTAAAGGCTTTTCAGGACGATATGGAAGCTATGGGAATAGATGAAAAAGTGGTTTCGGCTACTTTTACTGAATTCGGTAGAAAGCCCTTAGAAAACGGGAATTTAGGTACAGACCATGGAAATCTAGGACCCATGTTTGTAATAGGAAGTGCGGTGAATCCCGGAGTTACGGGAACAAATTTAGATCTTTCTTCGATCGTAAAACATTTTGATGAAGGACAAATGCAACATGATTACCGACAAGTGTTTACTACTTTAATCGGAGATTTTCTGGGCGCTTCAAGTGATGTGATTACGGGAACAGAATTTTCTGATTATGATGGAGATCAAAAATTAGATCTTATTGGAACAAATCAGAAGGCTTTGAGCACGGACAGAGTTGAGGTGGCAAAAAATCAATTGACTGTATATCCAAATCCAATTGAGGAAGAATTTGTGATGAAATACGAGAGCAAAGTAACCTATAGAGGATATTTGGTGATTTATAATATCTCTGGAGCTGTAATTTTTACAATGCCTTATGACTTTGATTTTGGAGTCAATATTTTACCTCCGATTGACATGTATAATTTTGAGGCAGGGCATTATATTTTAGCTATAAAGGATAATTTTAACAAAACCATGGCCAAGCAGCGTTTGGTGAAAAAATAGAAAATTTCTGTTTTTAAATACATGATAGATATGATGCACCTATTTTCTATTGTTACATGAAGTACATTTTATGTTGTGAATTGAAAAAACAATAACTAATCATTAAGTTTCTTTGTGAGAAATGTGTTATATTTTTTAAGTTCGATTTTTGTTCAATACTTTTAATGTAATATATTTTATAGTTATTGATACAATAGGTTCTTTAGTTTTTTAGTTTTAGTCCTAGTTTTATAGGACTAACTAAAACTATATTTATGGCATCATTGTTACCTTATTCGGGGACTCTCGGATCTAGATTGTCAAAACATCTGCTCAAAAGAGCAACCTATAACGTCACCAAAAGTAGGATTGATACTTTTAGTAATTATACGGTAGATCAAGCATTGTCAGAATTATTTGTAATTCCTTCAAAAAATTTAAACCAGCCTGTTCATTATGTGAATTCCGGACTAACGAGTCCTTCTCCATGGATAAATTACGACCCCGTTTATGGGGACGTAAATGATAATAATGGATCGGGGCAAGTTAAGCGAAATAATTACTTAGCAGGTTGGTGGATGGATGAAGCAAAAAGAGATACTTCATTACGTTCAAAAATGACTTATTTTTTATTCACAGATTTTACAGCATCAATTAGAACATTAGATAATATTTTTCACTACGACTATCTTCAGTTGTTAGAGTTTTTCTGTTTGGGAGACTGGAAAGAGTTTTGTTTTCAGATGAGTAAAAATAATGTCATGTTGAAATATTTGAATAATGATGAAAACACAAAGACAAACCCGAACGAAAATTTTGCTAGAGAAGTACTAGAATTATTTACAATTGGAAAAGGACCGCAAGTAGCAATTGGAGATTATAGTAATTATACGGAGTCTGATGTGGAGCAGGCTGCTAGAACTTTAACAGGTTGGACGTATACCAAAAACAATAGAGGGTTATTTACCAATGGTGAAGATTATGGGAATATTCCTTGTGGATATGCGCAAGCTGAGAAACATGAGTTTGGTGCCAAACAATTTAGCAGCCGTTTTGGGAATTACGAAATACCAGCATGGGACACAACGGGGAAAACTGATGCCGAAAAGGAAGCAAGAATTGAAGCCGAATTAAAAGAATTCTTAAATATGGTTTTGAGTCAAGAAGAGACTGCAAAATTTATTTGTAGAAAGATGTATCGTTTTTTCGTGTCTAGAACAATCTCAACAGAAATTGAAAATGATATTATCGTACCCTTGTCGGCTACGTTTCGTGCTAATTATAATTTTGGGGAAACGATAACTGAATTATTGAAAAGCCAACATTTTTATGATGCTGATGATTCGGATAATAGTGATGAAATTATTGGAGGACTGATAAAACCGCCTTTAGATTTGGTTTTGCAAACACTGAGTATTACAGATTATCCGGTTCCAGACCCAATTACCAATGGGGAACAACATTATAAGAACTTTTATTATTTTTCTATACTAAATAAAATACTGGTGCCAAGCGGACAGGATGTGTTTAGACCTCCATCGGTTGCCGGGTTTCCGCCTACTTACGAAACGCCGGATTTTGATAAATTTTGGTTCAATTCTTCTACAATAATTTCGAGATATAATATGGCAGATAACCTGCTTGATTCTGGGAGTACAAAGACAAATTTTTATGTATCCACATTCGTGAGAGAGAATGTTAGTAACCCATCAAATCCGACCCTTCTTGTTGATGAGTTGACAGATTTGATGTTTCCGGAAAGTGTTGGTCCAGATCGTAGAGATTATTTTGTAAATGATATTTTATTGGATAATGGATCTTTAACCGCAGAGATGTGGGCGGATGAATGGACTACTTATATGAATTCAGGATATTCAAATACTTCAGGAGTTGAGGCCGCTTTAATACCATTATTTGAGGCATTAACATGGTCGCAAGAATTTCAAAACAACTAAAGCTAATAATATGAAAAGAAGAAAATTTTTACAACTATCGGCTTTGAGCTCTGCAAGTTCTTTATTATTAAATGGACACCAATTAAAGGCGTTTTCTAAAACAGCTTTGTTAAATGAAATACCTGAATCTATTATCGACGGAAGAACGATGGTAATGGTTCAGATGAGCGGTGGAAATGACGGTTTAAATACTGTGATCCCTCTGGATCAATATGACGATTATGCAAATCTTCGACCAACAATTAAATTAGATAATTCAGGAGTGAACTCTGCAATACCATTAGATGCGACTTTGCCTGTAGCTGATCAAGTGTTATTGCATCCATCTCTTACAGGTTTTAAATCTTTGTATGATGCAGGTAAATTAAATATTATGCATAGTGTTGGGTATCCCATCGTAAATAAGTCACATTTTGCAGCAAGAGCATTGATGTTTAAGGGAGGAGATGGTACACCAGAGAATAGTAGTAAATCGAATGGCTGGATGGTTCGTTATTTACATTCAGCGTATGAACCAACAAGTTATGCAGATCCATTAGGAATTCAATTAGGAAGTAAAAAACCATCACTTGGATTTCACTCAGAGCATGAGCATAAGGTGGATGTGAATTTATCTGGGCAGGATATTTCAGGATATTATAATGTGATTTCTAATTTAGGGAATCCTGAACCTACTAATGATCTTGGTCCCTCTGAATATACGGATAATATAGATTTTATCGCTGGAGTTGAAACTAATTCAAATTCATATTCAGAACGTATTAGCACTGTTTTTAATGCAGGTTCTAATAGTGCAACGGTTTATCCAGATACAGATTTATCCAATCAATTGAAAACAGTTGCTAGGATGATTAAAGGAGGTTCTAAGACAAAAATATTTTTGGTGTTGATTGATGGATTTGATAATCATTCAGGACAAGTTGGTAGTGCCTCAAATAGTCATCTAGGTAAGCATGCCGATTAGCTACAGGAAGTCGGTGATTCCATTGAAGCATATCAGGATGATATTGAGTCTTTGGGCATAGCAGAAAAAGTAGTAACCGCTACATTTACCGAATTCGGAAGAAAACCAAGAGAGAATGGTAACCTAGGAACAGATCATGGAAATCTTGGGCCTATGTTTGTTATAGGTAAGCA
>NZ_JAQWGB010000097.1 GCF_029238425.1 Flavicella sp. | reverse complement strand
CTATAGCCGTATTCTGTAAAGATAATTGATTTTTGATTTTTTTCGGAAAAGTTTTCCAGCTCTTTTTTGATGGGGTTCCATGCAACCAACAATTCGTCTATACTTGGTGTTTTTACATCCGTTAAAGGAAAGTAAGCATCAATTCCAATATAATCCAATTGCGACCAAAATTGTGGGTTTTGATAAGAGTCCCAATTGGCCGCATAGGTGATTTTTCTTTTGTATATTTTTTTGATTTTATGAATCAATTCTATCCAGAACTTTGGTCTTTCACTTACAAAATAATTTAATTCCGTTCCAATGCAAAAAAGTTCAAAATGAGAGGTTTGTGCTAGTTCAGCGTAAAACAAAATAAAATTTTCATAGTTTTTTTCTAATGCCAACCAATCTTTTTCAGTGGTCATTTTCATATGACCCGTAAAGAAACCTCCCTTGATCCAAAGTTGAGGTTTGAGCATTCTTTTGATTTTTTTATCCTTAAAATAATCAGAAGTCGTTCGGACTCCGTGTGCCGTTTCTCCCCACCATTGCCATTTTGTATTGAAGCTTAAAGAAGGTTTTTTTTCTGAAGGCATAAACCCAAAAGGCATAATCGCCACCCAATTCGCGTTTATGTTAAGAACAGGTTGAATATCCTTAGTGGTTATTTTTCTGTCGGATGCAACAAAACTAAGTCCATTAATAGAAGAAGTCCTTTTCTCTTGTGCTTGACAAGAAAAAAGGACTATTGCTATGAAAAAAAATAATACGTTGTAAATTTTCATTTAGTTGGATATGAATCGAAGCCCTAAGTTAAGGGTTTCTCCAAAACCAGAATCAGATCCTCTTACAAAATTTGTATAGGATACTTCAATATTCAAAGCTCTTGTCACTTGGTATTTTCCTCCAATTCCTAATTGTGTATATTCTTGACCAAAATCATTGCCCAAATCAATTAAAAAATATTGCTGAGTTTGCAGATAAACTGTAGATTTTGAACTAGGGAAATAACTAACAAAAGCACTTACAGGTAGTCCAAGACTGTTGTTTGCAAAGCCTCCTTCAGATGTTTTATTAGCATCTTCTTCGTATTTTTCTCCAAAGTTAAATTGAGTATCTAATTCAGTAAATAATTGCCATTTTCCGCTTGGGAATGTGTAGTCATAAAAGAATTTTGTTTCCCATACATAACTTTTTTTGTCAAGATAAACGCCATTCTCTTTTTCATGATCGACTAAAGGAATAAAAACACCTGTACGTATGGAGAAGTTTCCAACGTTCTTTAAAGGTTGAAAACTAATGCTTGGAGCAATAGAGGTAAACCCAGATCTGGAAACACCTTCTTCATTTGCAAAGTTTATTGGAGAGAACCAACTTTTTCCACCGATGTTATTTGATTTTACATTGAATACCAATCCAACGTTAAAACGTGAGTTTTCACTAACTCCATAAAAGGTTTCAAAGGTGGCTGTAAAATAGTTTTCTCTTGGGTGCTCTCCTCTCCAAGGATCCTCCGTTTGGGTATAAAAATTGTTAAACCACTTTACATCTACTTGGCCTTTGTGTAATAATTTTGAAGGTGTATAGGTTTGGATATTGCTTTCTTGAGCGTACGATATTCCTGATATAAACAATGTTATAAAAAGAAAATTAGTTGTTTTTTGAATCATTTTGTTTGATGTTAAGTTCACATTAAAAGTATAGTTTGAGTAAAATTCCTTACAAATAGATTGTTGTTTTTAATGATTCTAAATTGGGTTCTTTTTTTTATTTGAGTTAAGTTCTTGAAAATGTTTCGACCTAAGACTTGTAGATTTCTTACTTTTAATAGAACTACAAAGTATATCAATTATTGATGTATGAACCTAAGGAACCTAATTTTATGAAACATGTTGTAATTATTGGAAATGGAATTTCCGGAGTAACGGCTGCTAGGCATATTAGAAAATTAAGTGATCATCGTATTACTATAATTTCGGCCGAATCAAAGTACTTTTTTTCTAGAACGGCATTGATGTATGTTTTTATGGGCCATATGGAGTTCAAGCATACCCAGCCCTATGAAAAATGGTTTTGGAAAAAAAATAGAATTGCTCTTGTTGAAGGACGAGTAAAAACCATAGATTCTGCCGATAAAAAATTAAACTTAAGTGATGGATCAGAAATTTTATTTGATGATTTAATTATAGCTACAGGCTCTAAGCCGAATAAGTTTGGATGGCCAGGTCAAGACCTTAAGGGAGTTCAGGGATTATATTCTAAACAAGACTTAGAAAGCCTAGAGGAAAATTCCAAAAATTGTAAAAGAGCTGTCATTGTTGGTGGTGGATTGATAGGTATTGAAATGGCAGAAATGTTACACTCAAGAAATATCCCTGTTACATTTTTGGTGAGAGAGTCAAGTTTTTGGAATGGTGTTTTGCCAAAGGAACAATCCGAAATTATCAACAGAGAAATTAGAGAAAACCATATTGATCTTCGGTTGAGTACGAGTCTTAAAGAAGTTATTTCGGATGAAAATGGAAGGGCAAAAGCTGTTGTTACTGATAAAGGAGAAACGATAGAATGCACTGTAGTAGGTTTGACTGCTGGGGTGAGTCCGAATATTGAATTTGTAAAAGATTCTTCAATCGAGACCCATAGAGGAATTTTAGTCAATGAATTTTTACAAACAAATTGTAAAGGTATATATGCCATTGGTGATTGTGCGGAACAACACAATGCCATTGGACAAAGAAGACCCATAGAAGCCGTTTGGTATACGGGTAGAATGATGGGAGAAACAGTTGCGAGAACAATTTGTGGGACACCTGCAGCATACAAACCAGGACATTGGTTCAATTCTGCAAAGTTTATTGATATAGAATATCAAACCTATGGCTGGGTATGGGCACAACCCAAAGAAAATGAAAATCGTTTTTCTTGGCAGGATGCTACCGGTAAAAAAAGCATCATCATCAGTTTTGACAAAGAGTCAAAGACTTTTTTAGGGATCAATACTTTTGGAATTCGATTACGACATGAACGTTTTGACACTTGGTTAACAGAGAAATCGTCCGTAGAAAAAGTTTTGGAGCATTTGAAGGATGCCAATTTTGATCCTGAATTTTTCAAACAGTATGAACAAGAAATTATTGACAAATACAACGCCGATTTTAATGCTCAGTTAAAAGTGAGAACAAAAAGTTGGAAAAGAATATTTTTAAAAGCCTAAAGAAAGAGATGAAAACGATAAAACAAATTGGATTAATCATAAGTCTCGTTGGATTTGTGTTTTTTACGGGTAGTATTTTTACTTCTAAAAATTATGTCTCACAAGAAGTGTTTGATGGATGGATTGTTTCTAAAAATATCAAAAGTGAATTTTTTATTGAAAAGGCTCAGGCGAGCATTGTTGCAAAAGAATTGAGCACTTTTGAACTGTCTAATAAAATTATAGAATTAGGAAAAGCCTCTGATGCGTATCAATTGAGTCAAGAGAATATTGCTTGGGAAAAAGTAATGAAACTAAAATGGAATAAAACATCAAAAGAATATGTATATCCTTTGGTAAGAGTTTCTGCCATTGGTTGGGTGTCTGAAAATCAATTGTTGTTTTTTTGGATGACCTTTGGTTTGGCAATACTAGGTGGAATAATTGCTTTTGGTTCAGATTATAAATTGTTGGGACCGGCAGGAATAAAAAATAATGGAATCATGCAGCATGCAGCAACCAATAAAGGTTGGATGGGGATGATTGCCTTTGTTTATTTTGTTGGATTTTATGTGTTGCTGTATTTCTTTCCAAATTACTTGGTAAATCCTATTTTATCTGTAAACCCTGTTAGTAAAGGTTTGAGTGGAAATCCTTCTAGCCAATGGTTTTTGTATGGTTTTATGTATTGTTCGGTAATGACAGTTTTTGCCATTCGCATGTTCATTAAATACAGACACAATGCCTATCAAATGGTTCGGACAGGAGT
>NZ_JAQWGB010000085.1 GCF_029238425.1 Flavicella sp. | reverse complement strand
AACCTGTGCATCAATCTCTGGATTAGAAAAAGGCTTGTTCGTGTTTTTCTGAGCGAAAACTACGCTTTGAACACAAAGTAACACGAGTAGAAAAAAATATTTTTTCATTGTTATTTCTTTTTCAGATTAGAATATTCCGTTCCTCTAATAGCCTCAAATTTCTTTAATAATTCGGCCAATTTCTTAGGGTTTTCTTTTGCTAGATTGTTCTTTTGACTTGGATCTTTTTTTAAGTTATATAACTGAAAATCTGTATCCACTCCCGTTTCCACAAATGAATTCCAACTCATTTTAGCACCTTTATAGGGTGGAATCATTACCCAATCTCCAGTTCGATAAGAGGTTTTTGAACCTGCTTCTAACACCAACTCTTTTCGTCCTTTCTTACTCTTTCCTACAAGAGCAGACAACACATCTTCACTGTCTGTAGCCTCTACTTCAACATCCAAAAGACTTGCCATAGATGCCAATAAATCAATCTGACAAACTAATGCATTAGACACTTTAGGTTTTATAGTCCCTTTCCAGTATACCATAAACGGAACTCTAGTTCCTGCATCAAACAAACTATACTTTCCACCTCTTAAAACACCAGCCGGCGTATGATCTCCTAATTTCTCAATGGCATCATCATAATACCCATCTTGTAAAACAGGTCCATTATCACTTGAAAAAACAATAATGGTATTTTCTAATAATCCTTCTTCTTTTAAGGTTTTCATAAATTCACCAATCATAAAATCAGCCTCTAAAATCACATCTCCTCTTGGTCCCATTCCCGACTTACCAACAAATCTTGGATGCGGAGTTCTAGGCACATGCGGTTGCTGTAATGCATAGTACAAGAAGAATGGTTTTTCTTTATGATTTCTCACATATTGCTGAGCCTTCCCTAAAAAGTGATCCGCCATATCCACATCACTCCATTTAGCGGCTTCACCACCTTTCATATATCCAATTCTTGGGATCCCGTTTACAATGCTGTTGTTATGACCATGATGCCATTTCATTGTTGTTAATTCTGGATTATCTTTCCCCGTTGGCTCTCCTTCAAAGTTTTTCTTATAACTAACAGAGATCGGATCCTTAGGATCCAAACCATCAACTCTTCCATCTTTTATATACACCGTTGGTGTTCTGTCTTGCGTAGCAGCCAAAATATAAGCATCATCAAAACCTACTTCATTTGGACCAGGAGTAATATGTTCATTCCAATTCACATTCCCTGCTCCAAGTCCTAAGTGCCATTTACCAACTATTGCAGTTTGATAGCCTGCTTTTTTAAACATCTTAGGCAAGGTTTCTTGTTTCGTTGTAATGATCAAAGGAGCCGATCCTGGCAAAATTTTAGCTTTCGGATTTCTCCATGGATACACACCCGTTAGCAAACCATATCTACTCGGCGTACATGTTGCGGAAGTCGCATATCCATTTGTGAACTTAACACCTTCATTGGCCAATACATCCATATTAGGCGTTTGTAATTCTGTTGCTCCATAGGCACTCAAATCACCATACCCCAAATCATCCAAATAAATAACCACAACGTTTGGTTTTGGTGGATTCTTTGCGAGAATAGTAGATTGTACAAATAATAAACTTACTATAAGCGTAAGCGTTAAAGAGATTTTTACTTTCATTTTAATCGTATTTATATTACAATACCTAAACGGTATCGATTTCATTTATTTATCTTTTAAATTTCGAATAATCAAAACGGAATCCGCTGCATTTCTCCAAGGGCGAGCGTCCCAAAAACCGTATTTATGTTTAAACTCTAATGCTACCTCATCAGTAAATTCACCGGTAATAGTATTGAACCACTGCCACGTCGCTTTTTCATAATTAAACTCGTTCGTTAACAAACGTTTGATATCATCAGAGTGCACCTCTTTTGGCATATATTGCATGACAACTCCTTCTTTTCGGTTTAACAGTACGTAAGATCTCGCGTTGTATTTTATAATTGGTTCAAAATTCTCAAAATGAACCCTATCAAATAAAGTTCTCATATTCTTAAAATAATCAAAACGAGGCTTTAATACACCTTCTGGCTGTTCAAAGGGATTATGAATTACGGCACTCCAGGCCGCTGCCTGCCAATAATAAGTAGTATAGACACCTGCAAAAAGACACAAATAATTTCTTCTTAGGCAACTTTCCGCATTGGAAAATCCGCCAGGAAAAACATTATATGGAGACGCTTCATAACCACCATGTTCAATATTAAAAACAGGTTTATTAGGGAAGTTCTTATATACTCTCAACATACTTTCATGCAATGATAATTTCCAATCTTGAGTAGATATAAAATCTACCTTTTCTTTATGGTTTTTACAAAATCCATAATCATGAACAGAAACCAATCGGTTAAAGCCATCTAAATTTCTTGTACGATCTATACGCTCCTCAATATGCTGAACAATATTTTTATTTTGAGCGATTGCAATTTTATTAGCTGCTTCCTTTGACACATCCCAAATTATATTCGGAAATGCTTGATATCGTTTGATGACATGGTCATAATACATATTATCCGCTTGCGAACCCGCTTTTGGCCAAGCCACCTGTTTATTCCAAACATAAATCATTAAATGACTTACTATCTCCTTGTCATGCAACTCAGAAATCACCTTGTCAAAATGCTTGAAAAAATCAATATTTAATGCTGAATAATCGGGAGATGAGTTAGAACCTAAAAAAGGAAAAATATCTTCTCGAGCACCATAATTATGCTCAGGATTATTTTTCAAGTTTTCGTCTTTTACCCAGTCTAAATCCGGATCGTAAGCATAGACATTCATGACAACTTGATTGAACCCATTTTTATTGATCAGATTCAAAAGATGCTTTGTCTTTGGAATTTCTTTTTGACCATAGTCTAAGGCAAAAAGCCAGTCACATTCAAAAGCTAGATTAAAATAATGAGATCCATCTTCGTAATAAAAATGTCTTGGATCGTCGAGGTTTTTCACAATACCACCATGTCGTTCTTTCTTTTCATTTTTTCCAATTAAAAACTTCCCTCGTTTCCCATGCAACTCTTTTATTTCGGATTCAATCACAAAGGATATTTTCCCGGTCACCCCACTAGAATATCGCAACACCCAAGTTTTATCTCCATTATAAAACAATGGAACCCTTTGCTTTTTTCCACCATTATTAAAAACAGCAACAACATTTTTTTCAAATGGGTTTTGCACCTCATTTTTTAGAGTGTAAACAAGATCACTCACCTCCCATTGTACCATTCTAATAGAACGATAGGATTTAGGATTTTCTACTACATTTATTTGAGAAAACCCCAAATTTGATAGAAGAATAAAAAAACTCAATACTGCTAATTTTCTCATAATCGATTTAAATTTCAATTTCACATGCAACTGTTTCTTTCAACAATGGACAAGTTACACAACATCATTGATAAAATGCTTGTGATAAACCCTTTGTCTTCCTTTAAAAACCATATGGTTTACACATTCCGAACTCATAAAAAACTCAACCAAAATAAAATTTCAATATTCACCACAGTCCAAACCATTTTTAAATCGAAAATAAACACCCATAAAACAAATAATTTCGTAAACAATACTAGACAAAGACTTAGCTGTTTTTCACTTAACAAGCAATCCCCAATTTCAAAAAATTCCAAACCTGTCATAATTTACTCTCTTAAAAAACCCAAAAACAATAGTCAATTACTAGTCAAAATCATAAAACCAACTCTACAACAAAAACATAAACAACTTATTTAAAGAAAGTTAAAACACATCATAAATAGTCCAAAGAAAAATCATGTTGTAATGTTAGTTCCATATTGTCTATCTTTGAAAGATGAAATATTTGATGAAACTCACACATACTTCTCTCCTTTATTTTTTATTGATTTTTAACAATTCTGGATTCTCACAAACTGATGCAAATTCCAATAACACTAGTCAAGGACTCACAACTGGTCTCAGGATAAAACTCAACAATAAAAGCAACTTAAATCATCTCACAACTTTAAAATCAGTTGAAATAGAGATGGAGACTGCACGAAAAAAACAAGACACTTTACTAACTGCAAGATTACTGCATAAAAAAAGTGACCTGTATACCTATATTGGTCAATACGATCTTGCCTATGATGCCTTATGGGATGCATTATTACTCACGGAGTCTATTTACCACAATAATACTTTATTGTTAATTCATAGAAACCTAGGACATCTTTATGATTTGTATAATAAAGATTCTCTTGCTTTATCACATTTAAAAACTTCTCTTAACATCTCAAAAAAGTTGGTAAGCAAGAAAATAGAAAGACCCCATCAATTGATCTCCTCTTATTTTAGTTTGGCGTCCTTCTGGAGACAACGAAACAATTATTCTTTAAGTTTAAAATACTTAGATTCCTGTCAACAAATTGCTCCTGCAAGAGAATTACCATATGTGATGACTGACAAAGGTTATTGCTATATGCAACAAGGAAAATTAGAAGAAGCTAAAGAACTTTTAACACGTTCCTTAGAATTACACAGACAAAAAGGTACACCCTACGAAATTGTTACTCTTTCATTTTTGGGTGATTTAAAAAAAATATTATTGGAATATGATGAAGCTTTAGACTTCTACAAACAAAGCTTGGAACTACAAGAAAAGTTACAAGTACACAAAGAAAAACGTCCAGAAATTCTGCAAAAGACTTCTGATATTTATGTCCTTAAAGGAGATTTGAAAAATGCCTTAAATTATTTAAAAGCCTCCAAAAACAGTTCTGACAAATTATTTAGCACCACCAGTAGAAACAATAAAAGGCTATTTGAAATAAAAAACAAATACGCGCAAGAACTAACTCAGAACAAAAAATTAATTCTAACACAACAAGAAAAAATTGAGGAAAACAAGTCCAAGATGATAAGAGCGATTAGTGTTTTTGTATTTATTATTTTATTAGTTTTTGGAGCGTATATCTTTTATTACCAAAAAGCAAAAATAAAAAAGCTTTCTTTGGTAAGACAGCATGATAAAGACAAAACAAATGCGGTATTAGAAGTAAAAAGTAAGGAATTAACTGCTCATGCTTTAAAGATGATAGAAAAAGAAGAAGCCGTACAAACCTTGTTAGAAATCATCAAAAAAGACAATCCGAAAGAGTATCATGCCTTAGCTAACAAATATGCAAAGGGCTCTGATAATTCTTGGGAAGAATTTAATTTAAGATTTACAGAAGTGAACAATACCTTCTACGAATCATTGTGCAAAAAACACCCTAATTTATCTGCCACAGAATTAAAACACTGTGCTTTGATCAAATTAAACTTCAACAGTCACGAAATGTCTAAATTTTTGAATATTTCTCTACAAAGTGTTCATACATCTAGATATAGGATTAGAAAAAAGATTGGTTTAGACTCCAACTCCAGTTTGGAAACTTATATTGGAGCCATTTAAACGAAAAATCCTGAGTCAATTGATTCAGGATTTTTTGTTAAAAACGATAATACGATTATTTGAACTGATCGTACTCAGGATTTATTTTAGCATTTTTAAAACGCGGTCTATCCTTCCACATATCATAAGTGGCTTTTAATTGAACCGATGCCTCTGGATACTTTCCTTGATCATCTGTCTTTTCTTCCCATTGACTCAATACGGTTCTATGTTCCTCCAATATCTTAGAATAAGTTGGATCTAAAGCCAGATTATTCATTTGGTGCACATCATTTTTCAAATCATACAATTCCTCTACCGGCTTT
>NZ_JAQWGB010000081.1 GCF_029238425.1 Flavicella sp. | reverse complement strand
AGAAAAAAATATTAATGTGTAAATTTTAATTTCTTTTGTTTATTATAAAATGAAATTTTATATCTTTGCACGCTCAAATTGATGTTCATTATGAAAGAGTTGAGAGATTTTGAAATTTCTTTTATAGGTTTAAAGGAAGGAAAACATAATTTTGAATATCATATTGATAATAAGTTCTTTGATGCGTTTCAGTTCGATGATTTTGATGAAACGAATTTAAATGTGGAGTTGGCTTTTGTGAAAAAGGCAACAATGTTAGAGTTAGAGTTCTCTTTTAAAGGTTTTGTAAATGTTCCTTGTGACGTTACTGGAGAACCTTTTGATATGGATATAACGGGTAACTTATCCTTGATTGTAAAGTTTGGAGAAGGTTATGATGATGGGAATGAAGAGATAATTTATGTCCCGTATACAGAACACCGCATTAATGTAGCGCATTATATTTTTGAAATGATAGTTTTGTCTGCACCCGCAAAAAGAGTGCATCCAAAAGTAGTTGATGGTTCTATGGAATCTGACGCATTTGAAAGGTTAGAAGAATTAAAAGGAAATAAGAGTACAACAAACAACGAAGATACAACCGATCCTAGATGGGGGAAGTTAAAAGATTTATTAATAGATAAAACACAGCGTAATGGCACATCCAAAGAGAAAAATATCTAAACAAAGAAGAGACAAAAGAAGAACTCACTACAAAGCAGTAGCTCCACAAGTTGCAGTTGATCCTACAACAGGAGAAGCTCACTTATACCACAGAGCTCACTGGCATGAAGGAAAATTATATTACAAAGGTCAAATTGTAATCGATTCTCCTGTAGTTGAAGCTTAAGGATTTGATAAAAATATAATAAAAAACCCTCTTGAATGGAGGGTTTTTTGGTGTTTTAGGGTAAAAAAAGGCAATTATTGGTTCTTTTTTCATTTATATGTGAAATAAATTTCATTACTTTGGACATCGATTTTTTTTGTAATTATTTTTCTGAAAAAAGTCTTTAAAAAATATTATTATGGGTAAAATAACTGCAGCAATTACGGCAGTAGGAAAGTACGTTCCAGACTATACTCTTACCAATAAAGAGTTGGAATCTTTAGTAGAAACAAACGATGAGTGGATTTTTACTAGAACGGGAATTAAGGAAAGAAGAATCCTTAAAGATGCTGATAAAGGAACATCTTATTTAGCGATTAAAGCTGCTGAAGATTTAATTGCGAAAAGAGGTATTGATCCTTCAGAGATCGATATGGTTATTATCGGTACTGCTACACCTGATATGAATGTTGCTTCAACAGCAGTTTATGTTGCCTCTGAAATTGGTGCAACAAATGCTTTTGGTTACGACTTACAGGCAGCTTGTTCTAGTTTCTTGTATGCGATGTCTACGGCATCTGCATATATTGAGTCAGGAAGATATAAGAAAGTATTGGTAATTGGAGCAGATAAAATGTCTTCAATTGTTGATTATACGGATAGAACAACTTGTATTATATTTGGTGATGGAGCTGGTGCAGCTTTGTTTGAGCCTAATGAAGAAGGATTAGGTTTCCAAGATGAATATCTAAGAGGAGATGCTGTTGGACGTGAATTCTTGAGAATTGAAGCTGGAGGATCTTTAAAACCAACTTCACAGGAAACTTTGGACAACCGTCAACACTTTATCAAGCAAGAAGGGAAAACAGTATTTAAATATGCTGTCTCTAATATGGCTGATGCAAGTGAAAAAATATTGAAGCGTAATAATTTAACAAATGATGATGTTGATTGGTTAGCGCCACATCAAGCAAATCAGAGAATTATAGAAGCTACCGCAAGAAGAATCAATTTGGATAAAAGTAAAGTATTACAAAACATCCAAAATTATGGGAATACAACATCAGCTACATTGCCATTATTGTTAGCGGATTTTGAAAACCAATTGAAAAAAGGAGATAACATTATATTCGCGGCTTTTGGTGGCGGATTTACTTGGGGAGCTGTTTACTTGAAATGGGCCTATAACTCAAAATAGAATTAAATACTACTTATATAACTAAATATATTATGGAATTAAAAGACATTCAAAATTTGATAAAGTTTGTTGCCAAATCTGGTGCAAGCGAAGTGAAATTAGAAATGGAAGACATCAAAATAACTGTAAAAACTGGATCTGGTAAAACAGAAACTACGATTTTACAGTCTGCTGTGTCTCCTGCTCAAATGCCAGTTGTATCACAAGTTGTTCCTCAGGCTGAGCCAGCGGCTCCAGTAGCACCTGCAGCTCCGGCAGCAGCACCAGCTGAAGAAGATTCTAAATTATTAACAATTACATCTCCAATTATTGGAACATTCTACAGAAAACCATCTCCAGATAAAGCGAACTTTGTTGAGATAGGAGATTCAGTATCGGCTGATTCTGTTGTTTGTGTAATTGAAGCAATGAAATTATTTAACGAAATTGAATCAGAAGTATCTGGTAAAATTGTGAAAATTTTAGTGGATGATTCTTCTCCAGTAGAATTTGGACAACCTTTATTTTTAGTTGATCCATCATAATTTTTAGAGCATAATTAAAAACTATTCTTTGTAGTTCTAGAAACTATAATTAAGACTAAACAATATTATTATGTTTAAAAAAATATTAATAGCCAATAGAGGTGAGATTGCTTTGCGTGTTATTAGAACATGTAAGGAAATGGGAATTAAAACAGTTGCTGTTTATTCTCAAGCAGATGAAGAAAGTTTGCATGTGAAGTTTGCAGATGAAGCAGTTTGTATTGGGCCAGCGGCAAGTACAGATTCTTATTTAAAGATGTCTAATATTTTGGCAGCTGCTGAGATTACAAATGCAGATGCTATTCATCCAGGATATGGATTCTTATCTGAGAATTCAAAGTTCTCTGCATTATGTGAAGAGCATAGTGTCAAATTTATTGGTGCAAGTGCCGAAATGATTGACAGAATGGGGGATAAGGCAAATGCCAAGTCTACCATGATCGCTGCGGGAGTACCTTGTGTACCTGGTAGTGAAGGTGTGATTGAAGATTTTGCTGAATGTAAAAAATTAGCAGATGAAGCAGGATACCCAGTAATGTTAAAAGCTTCTGCCGGTGGTGGAGGTAAAGGTATGCGTGCTGTTTGGAAAGAAGAAGATTTAGAAGATGCATGGGATTCAGCTAGATATGAATCTAAGGCTGCTTTCGGAAATGACGATATGTATATGGAGAAATTGATCCAAGAACCTCGTCATATTGAAATCCAGATTGTTGGAGATTCGTTTGGAAAAGCATGTCACTTGTCTGAAAGAGATTGTTCTGTTCAAAGACGTCACCAAAAGTTAACAGAAGAAACTCCTTCTCCATTCATGACTGATGAATTGAGAGAAAGAATGGGAGTTGCTGCGGTGAAGGCTGCTGAATATATCAAATACGAAGGAGCCGGTACGGTTGAATTCTTAGTAGATAAAGATAGAAACTTCTACTTTATGGAAATGAATACTCGTATTCAGGTTGAGCACCCGATTACGGAGGAGGTTGTAAATTACGATTTGATTCGTGAGCAAATTTTGGTTGCTGCAGGTGTGCCAATTTCTGGTAAAAATTATTTACCGAAAATGCATTCTATAGAATGTCGTATCAATGCGGAAAACCCTTATAAAGGTTTTATGCCAGCACCAGGGAAAATTACTACCTTCCATGCACCAGGAGGTCATGGAGTAAGATTGGATACGCATGTTTACGCAGGGTATACAATTCCACCTAACTATGATTCAATGGTTGCAAAGTTGATTACAACTGCGCAAACAAGAGAAGAAGCTATCAATAAAATGAAACGTGCTTTAGATGAATTTATCGTTGAAGGTGTAAAAACTACAATACCTTTCCACAGACAATTAATGGATCATCCAGATTATGTAGCAGGAAACTATACTACAAAATTCATGGAAGATTTTGAAATGGAAAAGGAATAACAATAGGTTATTTAAATATATAAAAGAGGATGTACTGATACATCCTCTTTTTTTTTGGCAAGGTAGTTGCTGACTCGAATGTTAAATTAAGTTTATGAAAATCGTTTTCTCAATAAGAATGAGATAGCGAAATGCTTGTGAATGTGACAAAACGATATAAAAACACATAAATAAGGTAAATAAACACATTATTTTTTTTACAGATTCAACATTTTTTTGTTACTTGCTGAACCTTAGAAGGCATATCCACGGAGAGGTGGCCGAGTGGCTTAAGGCGCACGCTTGGAAAGCGTGTTTACAAGAAATTGTAACGGGGGTTCGAATCCCTTTCTCTCCGCAGTGTTTTTTAGGATTTTAACTAATTTAAAACCTTAATTATATTAATAAATTAATTTTATCACAATGAAAAAAGTATTTACAATCCTTACAATTACAGGTGCCTTGTTTTTTGGAGCAACTCAAAGCACGTTTGCACAAGCAGCGGAATCTGTAGAATCAGAAACTTTTCACCAAGTATTAAAACAACGTTTTATAGAAGGTGGTCCATTTTTTATGGGAATTGTTTTGGTAGCTTTAATTTTAGGTTTAGCAATTGCAATTGAAAGAATTATTTATTTGAATATGGCTACAACAAACACTAAGAAATTAGTTGCTGGAGTAGATGAAGCTTTAGCTTCTGGAGGAGTTGATGCAGCAAAAGAAGTTTGTAGAAATACAAAAGGACCTGTTGCTTCTATCTTTTACCAAGGATTAGACAGAGCTGACGAAGGAATTGAGGCTGCTGAGAAAGCAGTAGTAGGTTACGGAGGAGTTCAAATGGGATTATTAGAGAAAAATATCTCTTGGTTATCTTTATTTATCGCTTTAGCACCGATGCTTGGGTTTATGGGAACTGTAATCGGGATGATTGGAGCCTTTGACTCGATTCAAGCAGCAGGGGATATTTCTCCAACAGTAGTAGCAGGAGGTATTAAAGTAGCCTTATTGACAACTGTATTTGGTCTTGTAGTAGCGATTATTCTTCAAGTTTTTTACAACTATATTATCTCTAAAGTGGATGGTATCGTAAATGATATGGAAGATGCTTCTATCTCATTAATTGACCTATTGGTAAAACATAAAAAATAAGAAGAATGAATCAAAATTTAACAAAAATATTAAAAGGTCTAGTAGGCTTAATAGCTTTGGTTGCTGCTTATTTCTTTATTAAGATTATAAGTACTGGTGACGATGCTATTGTTGAAGGTGGTGGATCTTTAGGAATCGTAGGACCGATGGTGTCCTTTTCAATAGGACTATTTTTAGTTGTATTAGGAATGACAGTTTTATTCTCAATTGTGGGGTTGTTCAAAAAGCCAGAAGCTTTAAAGAAAACGGCTTTAGGATTAGTAGTGTTAGGTGTGTTCTTGGCTGCTGCTTATGGACTTGCACCGGATACTGCTGTAACTGATGTTACAGGTGAGGTATTGCCGGGTGGTGAAGCTGGATCGAACTCTAAATGGGTAAGTACTGGTATTTGGTATACTGTTTTATTAGGTGCTACTGCTGTTGCTACAATTGTAATAGGAGGAGCCAAATCAATTTTTAAATAAATAATATGGCAAGAAAAGAACTTCCAGAGATTAATGCTGGGTCTATGGCAGACATTGCGTTCTTGTTGCTGATATTTTTCTTGGTAACAACAACAATGGATGTTGATTCTGGTATTTCTCGTAAATTATCAGAAAAACCGCCAGAAAATTATGATCCACCTGTGATCAAACAAAAGAATATTCTTGAAATCAACTTGAACCGTAACAATCAAATGTTGGTTGAGGATGAGGAAATGGAAATCAAAGATTTGAAGCAGTTTACTATTGACTTCCTTGATAATGGAGGAGGAATTGGTAAAGCGGATGAATATGGACCAGGTAAGAAATGTGATTATTGTAATGGTGCTAAGAAAGATGACTCTTCTGATCACCCAAACAAAGCAATTATTTCTGTGCAAAGTGATAGAGGTACTTCTTATGGAATGTACATCACGGTTCAGAATGAACTTTTAGCAGCTTATACTGAATTAAGAAATAGGTACGCTAAAAAGCATATTACTGGTCAGTATGCAGGAATGAGTTATGATGATTTATTATTGTTATCAGGAAATGATAAGGAGAATGAAGCGCTAAAAGCCGTTATTAAAAAGGTGAAAGGTGCATATCCTCAGATTATCTCTGATGCAGAACCAACTAAATAATTTTATACTATGTCTAAATTCGGAAAAAAGAAAAAAGGATTACCAGCGGTGAATACTGCTGCCTTACCAGATATTGTATTTATGTTATTGTTCTTCTTTATGGTGACTACAACAATGAGGGAAACTGATTTGTTGATCAAACCACCTCAGTTGCCAAATGCAACAGAAGTAAAGAAGTTGGAACACAAGAGTTTGGTGAGTACTATTTATGTAGGAAAGGCTAAACCTGAAGACCAAGCTAAATATGGTTCTGGAGATAAGATTCAGTTAAATGATAAAATCTCTACTGTAAATGATATTGCAAATTTCATTTACTCTGAGCAAGAAAAGCACAATCCGGAAGAAATTCCTTACATGACAACTTCAATCAAATCAGATGTTGCGTGTGGTGTTGGTACTATTCATGATATCAGAATAGAATTAAGAGATATAAATGCTTTAAAAATTAGTTATTCTACTCGTAAGGGGGATTTAAAAGCTAACATAAAGTAATTTAATTTATTGAATATTTTAAAAGGCATTCGTGTAAAACGAATGCCTTTTTGTTTTAATTTTGTTTTGTATTTTGCTATCTAATTCGCAGTTAATGTTAAGATGCTTGCTTTTATTTTTTTTATTTGGTGCTGGGGTTTTTGCTCAGGTATCAAAAGATAGTGTTTCTATTGATCCTAACTATTTAGAAGACCAATTATATATAGGTGTTACTTATAATATATTTGCGAATACTCCTGATGGTTATGTGAAAGATGGTTTTGCCTATGGTTTTTCGGGTGGGTTTATTAAAGATATTCCTTTTAATGAAAGACGTAATATTGGAATGGGAGTAGGATTAGGTTATGCCTTTAATACTCACATTCAAAATGTTGTGGTAACCACGAATGCCTTGAATTTGAATCAAGCAACTACCAATCAGAGTACTTATACGATAAAAACGAATAGTTTAGAGTTTCCTATTGAATTTCGTTGGAGAACTTCGACTCTAGAAAAATATAAATTTTGGAGAATTTATACTGGACTGCATGTTTCTTATGTTTTGAATTCGACATCCATTGGTGAAAGAAACGATGAATTGATTCAGTTGACAGAGGTATTACAATTGGAAGAGTGGCAGTATGCTTATTCTTTAGCAGCTGGATATGGTACTTGGAACTTTTATTTACATTATACCTTAAATCCCTTTTTCAAGGGAAGTAGCTCCTTTGATAATGGTGAAGTTTTGAAAATGAACTCCTTTAAGATGGGATTGATTTTCTATTTGCTCTAATCAGAGCCAAAGAATTCCGAAAAGCAAAAACTGGGTAATAAATCCAGTTGTGAACCCATAAAAAATTTCATTTAATGAGTGTTCCTTCAGTTTTATTCTTGCATGTGCAACAATTCCTGCTATCATAAATAAAACAGCTAAGAAATGAGTCGTATTAACGTGGTTTTCGATACTATAGGCCATGACAAAAGCGATAAAGCTTGCCATTCCAATCATATGTAAACTTATTTTTAGTTTTCTAATAAAGAGGAAATAGGTTATTGAGAGTGCTAAAGAGCAACCTAAGA
This sequence comes from Flavicella sp., assembly GCF_029238425.1. Classification (GTDB taxonomy): domain Bacteria; phylum Bacteroidota; class Bacteroidia; order Flavobacteriales; family Flavobacteriaceae; genus Flavicella. The sequence continues at coordinate 32,161 of NZ_JAQWGB010000081.1, read as the reverse complement.
ATAATTGCGATAGAAACAGTAAGTTCGGTATTTTAGTAAATGCCTTCCCTAACATAAAAAAAAGAAGTGTCATAAAAATAACTGGAATCTTGCGTTCACTTATCGTTTGTACCTCTAAGGATTGAATTAAGTTTCTTCGTTTTAGGATAACCAACATTAAAACCGGAACAAAATAGGTTCCAATAGCAATCATAAAAATAATTTTTAATTGAACACTTCTTTCAATTCCGTGAGTGTTGAGCATAAAAAAAACAAGAGTAGCTGCTACTGGTAACAGAATGGGATGAAAAACCACCGAAATGAGTTTATGGAATTTCTCCATATTAAATTTCCTTTCTTAATCGAGCTACAGGGATGTCTAATTGTTCTCTGTATTTAGCTACTGTTCTCCTTGCGATGATATATCCTTCGTCCTTTAACTTTTGCATAAGTTTATCGTCTGTAAGAGGTTTTCGTTTGTCTTCATCGCTAACAACATTCTTAAGGATATTTTTAATTTCCTTCGTAGATACATCTTCTCCCTGATCGTTTTTCATTGATTCAGAGAAGAAATCCTTAATTAGTTTGGTACCGTAAGGAGTAGCCACATATTTGCTATTTGCAACCCTGGAAACTGTAGAAATATCCATTTCTATATGATCAGCGATGTCTTTTAATATCATGGGCTTTAACTTACGTTCATCACCCGTCATAAAGTAGTCTTTTTGATATTCCATGATGGAGTTCATGGTTAATAATAAAGTCTGTTGTCGCTGTTTGATGGCATCAATAAACCACTTTGCTGCATCTAATTTTTGCTTGATAAACAAAACAGCATCCTTTTGAGATTTTGATTTTTCTTTTGATTCTTGATACCCTTTAAGCATGTTGTTGTATTCTCGAGATACATTCAACTCCGGTGCATTTCTAGAATTCAAGTTCAAATCTAAATTTCCGTCTACAATTTGAATGGTAAAATCTGGAACGATTTGATCGGTAATCTTTGATGTTACGGTATAAGTTCCTCCAGGTTTAGGATTGAGTTTTTCAATTTCTGAAATAGCATCTCTTAAATCGCCTTCCGAAATATTGTATTTTGCTATAAGTTTTTTGTAATGTTTTTTTACAAAATGATCGAAGCTTTTGTTTAAAATTTCAATTGCAAGAGAAATAGATTTGGTTTTCGGTTTGTTTTCTAACTGTAAAGTAAGACATTCATTCAGATCTCTTGCACCAACACCAATAGGATCCATTGTTTGGATGATAGTGACTAAAATATCTTCGACTTCATTTTCATCGGTATAGATATTTTGAGTAAAAGCTAAGTCATCCACAAGATCCAATATTTCTCTTCGCAAGTAACCACTGTCGTCCAAACTACCCACTAAAAATTCAGCAATGGTAAGTTTTTGGTCGTTTAGAGAAAAGGTATTTAATTGGCTTTTTAAATTCTGATGAAAACTTACACCTCCTGCATAAGGAATCTGGCTTTCTTCATCATCAGCACTGTAATTATTTGCTTGTAATTTGTATTGCGGAATTTCATCATCACTAAGATATTCATCAATATTTATTTCATCCGTTTCAATGCTTTCATTCCCAAGATCATCATAATCATCATCATTAAAGTCGTCATCATGATCATGATCTGAGTCACGTTCTATATCCAATGCCGGATTTTCTTCAATTTCCTGTTTCAGCTTTTGTTCAAAAGCTTGCGTAGGAAGCTGAATTAATTTCATCAGCTGTATTTGCTGAGGAGATAATTTATGTAATAATTTAAGTTGGAAATTTTGTTTAAGCATGTGCTACAAATATAGTAAATACAAACAAACTTCATCAATATTGAAGCACAGTTTAAAGTAAAATTAAGTCATGTTTTAAGCTAATGGAATGTGATAACTGCGCGTACGTTGATTAACCTATGTTCATTATTTATATGTGTATGATAAATTAAGATATAGTGATTACCTTTGCAGTATCAAAATCTATGAATATGAATGAAGATAAAAATCTATGGATAGCTGCGGCAATAGTGTTTTTTGTATTAGGTTTAGAGTATTTATTTGCTAGATCTAAAGGGAAAAAAATCTTTCGATTTGAAAATACAATTTCCAATCTATTGATGGGAGTTTTTGATAGGATTGCTGGGATTTTTATGGTTCCCTTGATTTTTATGTACTATCAATTTCTATATGATTACGTTCGTATATTTTCTATTCCCAATACCATAGCTTGGTTTTTGTTTGCGGTGCTTTTATCTGATTTTATTTGGTATTTCTATCACAAATCAGGACATCGAATTAATTTATTTTGGGGAGCCCATATCATTCATCATCAAAGTGAAGATTATAATTATACTGTTGCTTTGAATTTAACTCCGTTTCAGGTATTTGTAAGAGTAGTTTTTTGGTCCTTAATGCCGATCATTGGGTTTACACCAGAGATAGTTTTGGGAACACATTTGGTTATTGGTTTGTACCAGTTTTTATTGCATACCACCTTGATTCCAAAATTAGGGATTGTAGAATATTTATTTGTAACACCTTCTCATCATAGAGTGCATCATGGAAGTAATGAAGAGTATTTGGATAAAAATTACGGAGGTGTTTTAATAATTTGGGATCGAATTTTTGGGACCTTTGCCGAAGAAAAAGATGAAGTTGTTTATGGGATCACAAAAGATATCAACTCAAGAGATTTCTTAACTTCTGTTTTTCATTATTATAAGAATTTAGGATTTCAAATGAAACAATTACCAGCAATCAAGGATAAAATGTTGTTGTTGGTGAGTGGTCCTGATTGGGTACCTTCCACAGGTGAATTGGAATTGATGCCTTTGTATATAGATAAAGGTTCTTATGAGTATACTGATTTCTCGGCCTTAAAAAAGACTTATATTTTATTCAATACCATTGGTCTGTTTGCTGTGTTGATTTTGTTCGCTTATTTTTTAAGCCATCTGTCTGTTGTAGACATGTTTGGAGTAGCAACTTTCATTATGCTTACTTTAATCATCACAGGAAGGTTGTTAGAGAATAACAAGAGTGCTGTTTTAGAACTTGTTCGTTTTGGGTTGGTTTTGTTTTGGATCTACAATTTTATGGTTTTAGGTTACTAATTCAATTCATCAATATAAAAAAAAGCTCTGTAAGAAGTTATAGAGCTTTTTTTATGAAGTGATATTATACAGATATTTATCTTATCTTCTTTTTCTTTGTGATTTTTCTTTCTAAGGAAAGTAATAAAGCTGGTAGTAATAATAAATTGGATACCATCGCAAATAAAAGTGTTATTGAGACTAGACCTCCGAGTGCCTTAGTTCCTCCAAAACTTGACACTAAGAATACTAGAAATCCAAAGAAAAGAACGATGGAAGTATAAAACATACTCACCCCAGTCTCTCGAATAGCTTTGTATACGGATTTTCTAATTTTCCAATTGCTGGCGATCAATTCTTGACGATATTTTGCAAGGAAATGGATTGTGTCATCTACAGATATTCCAAATGCAATACTAAACACTAAAATGGTAGACGGTTTGATTGGGATTCCTAAATAACCCATAATTCCACCTGTTACTAATAAGGGAAGTAAGTTTGGAATCAAAGATATAAAAATCATTCTCAGGGATTTAAACATATATCCCATAAAAATAGAAATCAATAGAATGGCTAAGCCTAGTGATACAATTAAGTTTTTAATTAAGTAATTGGTTCCTTTTAAAAACACCAAGGCTTTACCCGTTAAGGTAACATCGAATTTTTTTGTGTCAAATTCTTTATCTAAGAAAGCTTGAATGTCTGTTTGGATTTGTGCCATTTCTTCGGTACCCACATCCTGCATATAAGTGGTGATTCTTGCATATCTAGCCTTTGAATCCACATTGTTGATCAAAGCACCTGTTCCTGAACTTTGGTTTGAATTATTGATATAATCTAATAGGAAAGCTTTTTCTTGTGAAGTTGGCAGTTGATAGTATTTAGGATTTCCGTTATAAAATGCCTGTTTAGAATATTTAACCAAATCTACAACTGAAGTGGCTCTTGACAGTCCTGGCATTTCATCTATGAGAGCCGTTAATTTATCTATCTTTTTTAAAGTTGATAATTTGAAAACTCCTTTGTCTTTTTTAGTGTCAATCATTATTTCTAAAGGCATGATACCTCCAAATTCTTCTTCAAAGAAAACAATGTCTTTATAGAAAACTTTCGATTTAGGCATGTCATCTAATAGACTACCAGATACTTTTATTTTATAAACACCAATGATGCTGGTAATTACGACTACAAAAGAAACGATGTAAATGGCATTTTTCTTATTTCGTACCATGAATACCATCCAATCCACAATTCTTGAAATCCATTTTTGATCTAAATGTTTCAAGTGCTTTTTCTTTGGCAACGGCATGAAACTGTAAATACTAGGAATGATAAGAATGGAAAGCACAAAAATGGCCATGATGTTAATAGAGGCAATAATACCAAACTCTCTTAGCAACGAACTATTAGTGAAAATAAAAGTAGCAAATCCAGCTGCTGTAGTAATATTCGTCATCAATGTTGCATTTCCAACTTTGGAAATAACACGATGTAAAGATTTGGTTTTATTACTATGTTTTTTTATTTCTTGCTGGTATTTATTGATAATAAATATCGCATTTGGAACTCCAATTACAATAATTAATGGTGGAATTAATGCCGTAAGAACCGTAATTTCAAATCGGAAAAGTCCAATAAAGCCAAAAGCCCAGATAACCCCGATACTAACCACTAATAAGGTGATAAAAGTGGCTCTAAACGATCTGAAAAACAGAAAGAAAATAAATGCTGTAACCGCTAGTGCAAGTCCAACAAATTTTCCCATTTCTGATTTTATATTTTCAGAATTCATGGATCTGATATAGGGCATTCCAGAAACATGAACGTCTATATTTGTTTCTTTTTCAAACTGTGAAATGATGGGAATGAAACGCTCAAAAATAAATTCTTTTCGTTTTTTCGTATTAACGATGTCTTTATCGATAAACAAAGCGGTTTGGATGGTGTGTGTTTCTTTGTTGAATAACAAATTATCGTAAAACGGAAGCTCATTGAATAAGTGTTTCTTTAATCGATCCACTTTAGCTTTTGTGTCCAAATCATCTATAGACAGTTCTTTCAGTTCAAATCTTTTTTCATCTTTGTTCTTAACAAGTTCTTTTAAGTCACCGATAGAAATAGAATATTCTATCTCAGACAAAGAATCTAATTTGTTCGCTAATTGATTCCATTGAAGGAAAGTTTCGGGTTTGAAAATATTAGAATCTTTCACTCCTAAAACAATAAGAGTACCTTCTTCTCCAAAAACTTCTAGAAATTGATCGTATTTAACATTTTCTATGTGGTCTTTTGGCAATAAGTTGGCTTCCGTATATGATAACCTCATATACTTCATTTGACTAGCTAAAAGTGCCGTAATTATTGCTATTGTTATAAGAATTCCGATTTGTTGTTTTAAAACAAATCGTGAGGTTTTAGACCAAAATTTCATGAAAAATAATTTGTGTCAAATGTAAGCATTACAAATTACTTTCAAACCATAATAAAAAGCCTTTAAAATAGAGTTTATTTCTTTTGTGTTAAGCTGCTAAAAGTTCTTTTTTAGGAAGTATGACTGTGATTTTTGTTCCTTTATCTTTTTCTGATTCTATGATGAAATCTCCATTGCAAATTTTCAGGTATTGGAGTATGGTCTTGATGCCAAGTCCAGTTCCCTTTTCTTTATTGGTACCAGGCATAGAAAACCACTGTTTCTCATTTTTAATCATTGCAATCTGTTCTTTATCAATACCAATACCAGAATCCGTGATGATTGTATGTATATCAGTACCACATTGTTTTAGTTCTAAAGATATCGTGCCGCCTTCTGGAGTGAATTTTAGGGCGTTGTGATAAAGGTTTCTAACGATAAAAGAATATATTTCTTTATCGGAGAATAATTCGTCTAGCTCAATTTGTAAAGAAGTTGTAATTTTTTTCTCTTTTTGAATTCCAGCATAAGTATGAAGAATCGTTTTGAAGGTTTTTTCAGTTTCGAAGGGTTCCATGGTAACGGGAGCTACATGAATTTGATTTTTAGACCATCTTAATAAATCATTTAAAAAAAGCAATAGATGATCAATTCTTCCTGATATTGAATCAAGTCTATCATGTACTTTTTCTTTAGAGTGCGTCTCTACGTCTTCGTGAATCATCTCTACAAATCCTTGAACAATTGACAAGGGACTGCGAATGTCATGAGCAATGATGGAAATTAATTTATTGTTAAGTTCATTCAGTTTTTCTAATTCTATTTTTTGGCTGTATATTTTTTTGTGATACTTGGTAGTAAAAAGGGATATAGGAAGTGCAATTGGAATAGGAATCACAATGGCTTTGATAAGGCCATAATAAAAATCTTCCTTGGTCATAAAACTGTACATGGTAAAAAAAACAAGTACGGATATAATAACGGAGGAGGCGACTATATTAAAGGGAGTGTAATAATTATCACGAATCAATTTCATTTTTTTTCTTGCAAATATACATAGCTCCTATTGTTAAATAGTTGACATATGTTAATTTACACTTTCTGGAGCACAAGTGGCTGCATTTGAATTTACCTGTAATTGAGCATCAGTAGGCGAAATGTAAGGGATGCCCAAGCCTAGTCCTCTAAGAATAAATAAGATTCCAATGATAATAACAAACGAAGGAATTGCCTTTTGAATTTTATTCCTAAATGTGATCGAAAAAATAGTTTTGAAATAAATAACCACGGTCATTAAAGGAATAGTCCCTAATCCATAAAGCATCATATATAAAAAACCTTCTTGTGGACTTGCCATTGCAATTGCTCCTACAAGGGCCATATACACCATTCCACAGGGAAGATATCCATTTAAAAAACCTATGGTAAATAGGGAAGCGTAACTTTTATTTTTTAATCTTTTTCCTAGCCCCGATTTTATTTTTCCAATAAAAGAATAGAGTGGTGTTGTAACCTGAAATTTAGAAAATACTGAAGCTGGAATCATAATATATAATATCATAAGGATTCCAATAATAATAGATAACCTCTGTTGAAATCCAGAAAGAAAGAGTCCTTTTCCCAGAAACCCAAAAGCCAACCCTATGGTTCCATAAGCTAAAATACGACCAAAATGATATAGAAAAATTTTAAGAAATCTTGGGAATGGTTTTTCGTTATGGACCGGTAATACCATGGCAATAGGACCGCACATTCCTATGCAATGAAAACTTCCAAGAAGCCCCAATATGAATGCAGAATAAAACATGGCTTACATATTTAAACTGTGTTGGAACAAATAGGATTCCTTGGCAACACTCCATTCTACTTGTACATTCCATCTTCCGCCAATTAGAATATCTTTTGAAATTAATTGGGTTTGATTGATAATAGTAATAGGCAACCTAACGTCCAGTTTTTTGTTTGAAGGGCGATATAAATATACAGTCCCTTTAATTTTTTCTTGAGAGATATCTGCTGGATAATGAATAGCAATCCCCTCAGTGGTTTTTGAAATCGAAATATTTTGAGTTAATTTTTTTGCATTATTCAACTTATCAATTCTTTGTTGATATTCCAATTCATCTTTGTAATAGTCTTTGGCTACCAAATCATATTCATACGTAGTATCTGTCGATGTTTTTATTACAAAATACAGTATAAAAGAAATAAATAATACAAAGGCAATAACAATACCCGTTCCCCAGTTTAATTTTTTCATTCTTGATTCTTTTTATATTATCTAAAACTTCTTGGCCCCATAAAATTGGTGGTTGTTGTTTCTATCAGTTTCCCGTCGGAAAATACACCAATTTTTAAATTTTCTTTGGAATCGCTCAATTCTTTTCTTGCAATCTCAATAAATAGAGAGCCGCCATAGAATTCTTGTTTTTCTATATCAAAATCTTCGGCCCCAATTAATTTGATGGTTCCTTCATGTGAAATCAATTCAAAATGAATGTCTTCAATTTTTTGAGAGGTTTTGTTGATGAGTTTGTAGGTGTATACATTACTAATAATGTTGTTCTCTTTTGTTTTATAAAGTTCACCCGGTAATCTTAAAATAGTTGCTTCCACATCATTTCTCATAAAGAGCATGGTAATTAAAACAGCGATTAGTATAGATAGAACAACGGTATAACCTTTCATTCTAAGATTGAATTCAAAAGGCTTTTTGTTTTCAATATTTTCTTCAGATTCGTATCGGATCAATCCTTTAGGAAGTCCAACTTTTTCCATTATATGGTCGCAAGCATCTATACAAGCAGTACAGTTAACACATTCCAATTGTGTACCGTTCCTGATGTCAATACCGGTAGGACAAACATGTACACATTGTGCGCAGTCAATACAATCTCCTTTTCCTGCAGCTTGTCTGTCTTCATTTTTTTTAAATAAAGCTCTTCCTTGTTCTTTCTCTCCTCGTTTGTAATCGTAGGCAACATTGATAGATTTATTATCCAATAAAACTCCTTGTAATCTTCCATATGGACAAGCAATGATACACACCTGCTCTCTAAACCAAACAAAAATAAAATAGAAAACACCGGTAAAAATTAATAAAAGAGTCAGACCTTTGATGTGTTCTCTTGGAGGATCAGTTATGATAGAAATCAGTTCATCACTTCCGATAAAATACGCTAGGAAAACGTTAGAAATAATAAAAGAAATTACAAAAAAGATAAACCACTTTAAAAGACGCTTGCGAATTTTTGTAGCATCCCATTTTTGTTTGTCTAACCTAATTTGTGCACCTCGGTCACCATCTATGGCATATTCAATTTTACGAAATACCATTTCCATAAAAATGGTTTGTGGACATATCCAACCACAAAATATACGGCCATAGACAACGGTAAATAAAATAATAAATACAATTCCGATAATCATACTAATTACCATCAGGTGAAAATCCTGTGGCCAAAAAGGAACACTAAAAATATTAAACCTTCGTTCTAAAACGTTGAATAATAAAAACTGATTTCCGTTGATTTTTATGAAAGGAGAAATCAATAAAACAATGAGAAGAAACCAACTTACATAGGTTCTATTTTTATAGAAAAATCCAGACGGTTTTTTAGGGTATACCCATTTACGTCCGCCTTCCTCTGTCATAGTACCCAAGGTATCTCTAAAAGCTTCTTGTTTTTCATCCATTTCAATATCGGATTTGGTTCTAAAAAAAATCGTTGGTGTTTTAAGTGCACCAACGATTCAAATAATTTATTCCTCTGTCCATTTTTCGCCTTCTGGTGCTTTGGCGTTGGCAGGGTCAGTGCCTTGTAAACTTAGTACATAATTTGCAAGTTGCTGAATTTTTTCAGGACTAAAGCTGTTTTTCCAAGCAATCATTCCTTTACCATCACGACCACCTTCAGAGATGGTGTTGTAAACGTTTTTAATTCCACCTCCTAATATCCAATACTCATCGGTAAGATTAGGACCGATAGAACCACGACCATCAACCATGTGACAGGCCGCACAATTTTGTTTGAAGAGTTTTTTCCCCTTACTCAAAGCGCCTGCATCTGCACTAGCTTCCATATTGCTTAAGTCGATTGTCTTTACAGTTTTCTTATAAGCTTCTACTTCTGCTTTTGCGATGGCTACTTGCTCTATATATTCTTCTTCATTAGACTGTCCTCCAAATACTTCATAATACCCAAGGTACACTGCGGCAAATAAAATCGTTGCATAAAACATATACAACCACCATGGTGGTAAATCATTGTCTAATTCTTTAATTCCATCATAATCGTGTTCTAAGATGATATCATCCTCTTCACTGATTGGTTTTGTTTTAGATAGAGCCTGAATCAATCCTTTCCAGTCTTTGATTTCACTAGCTTCTTTTTCGGCTAGATAAGCCTCTTTTTCTTTTCCAGAAATATGGTCTGTATATAAGTTTTCAGAAGCTTGTTTTATTTTCTCAATCACCACAAGTGCTAAAATTACGAGCAGGTAAAATGCAGCAGTTGTTGGGTGTGAAAAACCTAATTCATCACCAGGAGTCATGAATTCAGTTATGGCAAAAACCACCAAGAATATAGAGAATATTCTTATAAAAGGCATGGGAAGTTTAGTTTTCATATAGGTTGTTTTTTGTATTATCTAAAATGTCCTTTTTAAAAGGAATCTGACTTACTTTATCGATGTATTCTTTTTTAGAGCTTACTACCCACCAAAAAAGGGCTGTAAAAAACAAAAAGAATATTACTAGTGAAATGATTGGGTAGATTGCTATCCCATCAATTTCTGTCATGTGATATTTAATAAATTTTAGCATCTCTATAAATTTATTTTTGTGAATCTTTTACTTTTATATCTGTACCCAAACGTTGTAGGTAAGCAATTAACGCTACAATTTCTCTTTTGTGAATCGGTATAAATTCTTCTCCATCAGCTGCAGCAGCTTGTTTCTCTGCTTCATAGTTTTCTACAAAAGAAGGATCTTGATGAAGGTTTTTCTCCACCTGTAATGCTTGCGTTTGTAAAGTCGTTAAAGCATTTGAAACTTCAGTATCAGAATAAGGAACCCCTAGAGTAATCATGGCTTTCATTTTAGCTTGTGTGTCAGATGTATCCAATGTATTTGCAGTCAACCATTGGTATCTTGGCATGATAGAACCAGGAGAAGTACTCTGCGGGTCGTACATATGGTTGAAATGCCAGCTATCAGAATATTTCATTCCTTCTCTATGCAAATCTGGTCCTGTACGTTTAGAACCCCATAAGAATGGATGGTCGTATACAAATTCACCTGCTTTAGAATATTCACCATAACGTTCTACTTCAGATCTAAATGGACGTACCATTTGCGAGTGACAACTTACACAACCTTCTCGGATATATAAATCACGTCCCTCTAATTCCAAAGGTGTATATGGTTTGACACTTGTAATGGTAGGAATGTTTGAGTCTATCATTAACGTAGGGATTATTTGAATGGCTCCACCAATAAGAATAGTCACCGTTGCCAATAAAGTCAATTGTACAGGTTTTCTTTCTAAAACTTGGTGCCAACCTTCTCCTAGTAATCTTCCTTTTCCAACTTTTTTCAATGCTGGTGCTTCTGCCAAATCATCTTCAACAGCAGATCCAGATTGAATTGTTTTTACGATGTTAAATAGCATTACAAATGCTCCGGCTATATACATAGAACCTCCAATCGCACGCATCCAATACATTGGAATAATTTGCGTAACTGTTTCCAAGAAGTTACCATACATCAAAGTTCCATCTGGGTTGAATTGTTTCCACATAGAAGCTTGAACGAATCCGGCAACATACATTGGCAATGCATACAGGATAATTCCTAAAGTTCCAATCCAGAAATGTGTATTTGCTAGTTTGGTTGAGAAAAGCGTCGTTTTAAACATTCTAGGTACCAGCCAGTAAATCATACCAAAGGCTAAGAAACCATTCCATGCTAAGGCTCCAACATGCACATGGGCAATAATCCAATCTGTAAAGTGGGCAATTGCATTTACATTTTTAAGAGACAGCATAGGACCTTCAAAGGTTGCCATACCATAACCAGTAATAGCTACCACCATGAATTTTAAAACAGGATCTGTTCTTACTTTGTCCCAAGCGCCACGAAGTGTTAATAAACCGTTGATCATACCACCCCAAGATGGAGCTATTAGCATAATAGAAAAGGCTACTCCTAAATTTTGTGCCCAATCTGGTAAAGCGGTGTATAATAAATGATGAGGTCCTGCCCAAATATAAATAAATATCAAGGACCAGAAGTGGACTATAGATAATCGATAAGAATATACAGGTCTATTTGCTGCTTTCGGAACAAAATAGTACATCAGTCCTAAAAATGGAGTTGTAAGGAAGAATGCTACTGCATTATGACCATACCACCATTGCACCAAAGCATCTTGAACCCCTGCATAGACAGAGTAACTTTTCATAAATGAAACAGGTAACTCAAAACTATTGAAAATATGCAATACGGCTACGGTAACAAAAGTCCCAAGGTAAAACCAAATAGCAACGTACATATGACGTTCTCTACGTTTAATGATGGTTCCGATTAAATTGGCTCCAAAGGCAACCCAAACCAAGGCAATTGCGATATCAATTGGCCATTCTAACTCGGCATATTCTTTACTGGTAGTATATCCCAAAGGAAGCGTTATGGCGGCAGCTACAATAATTGCCTGCCATCCCCAGAAGTTAAGTTTACTTAAAAAATCACTCCACATTCTCGCTTTTAACAGTCGCTGAGAGGAGTAATACACACCCGCATAAATAGCATTTCCTACAAAAGCGAAAATTACGGCATTGGTGTGTAAGGGTCTTAAACGACCGAAACTAAGCCAAGAAATTCCATTGGTAAGGTTTGGAAAAAGAAACATGAGCGCTAAAAGTAGCCCAACTGTCATCCCAATAATCCCCCAAAAGATAGTGGCATAGATGAAATTCTTGACAATTTTGTTGTCATAATAAAACTGTTGTACTTCCATGAAATTAGAATTTGTTAGTTGTTTTTAGAATTTGAATTTGTTTTGGTTGTTTTTTTTGAAGGTTTGTCATCAAAAAGCATCCGAACGGAGGGTGTGTAGGAATCTTCATATTGCCCGCTTTTAACGGCCTTTATAAAAGCTGTGAAGAAAATTAAGGCGACAATAAGACTGATTGAAATCAGTAGATAAATAATGCTCATACACGCTGTATATTTAATGGACAAAAATATTGCTGACGCTCATCACTAAAAATGATAATTGTCATGTTTGTGGTATTTGTGCTTGAAAATAGGGAATAAGTTTTATGATCTTTCTTTTCCATATGTAGCAAACTTCTCAAATATAATGAATTCTGTTTTGTTTACAAAAGGACACTCTAATTTAAGAGCTTATTAGTTAGGCTGCTGTAAAGGATAATCTTTAGTTAATGATTTTGAAACATAGTTGGTTGCAAGAGTTACAAAAACAACAACAGAAATGGAACTCAAAGGCATTAGTATGGCGGCAATAACAGGTGATAATTGTCCTGTGGTTGCAAAGTATAATCCGACTATGTTGTACAAAAAGGACAATACAAAACTAGCTTTGATAATTTTGATTGATTTTTTAGAGATCTTTAAAAACAAAGGAGCTTTATGAAGTACACTGGCGTCAATTATAGCATCACAGGCAGGGGAGAACACATTTACATTTTCTGAAACGGCAACCCCAACATTACTTTGTGCAAGTGCTCCAGCATCATTCAAACCATCTCCAAACATGAGTATAGATTGATTTAATTTTTGTTGGGTCTTGATATATGTTAGTTTATCTTCAGGTTTTTGATCAAATACAAAGCTTGTCTTAGAGGGGAGTTTTTCTGTCAGATATTTTTTTTCACCTTCATTGTCCCCAGATAAAAGTGTTAAATTAAAGTTTTTTTGAAGTTTTCGGAACATGCCAAACATTCCGTTCCTGTATTTGTTTTTAAATGAAAAACGTCCCTTATAAATTCCATTGATATTTATGTGAACGGCTGTTTCTGAGAGTTTTTCTTTTGTAGGAGCATCGGTAAAACTTGAAGATCCAATTTTTATAATAGTTTCCTGAAAAGATCCACTAATTCCTTTACCTACAATTTCCTTATAATTTAGATTGCCTTCCAAAGTGGGAATACGAGTCATATTATCATAAAGAGTTCTACTCAGAGGGTGATTTGAATTTCTTAAAATTGTTTTGATTTGTTTTTCTTCGGCATTAGATAAAGGACTTCCTTGATAAGATATTTCTTGTTTAGAGGCAGAAGTAATGGTACCCGTTTTATCAAAAATAAGCGTATTAATTTCTGCAAGACTTTCTATGACACTCGCGTTTTTTAAGTAAAATTTATGAGCTCCAAATATTCTGATGATATTTCCAAGGGTAAACGGAGCCGACAATGCTAAGGCACATGGGCAGGCGATAATCAAGACAGAACTTACTACGTTTAAGGCTGTTTTGGTACTGTAAAAAGACCAGTACAATCCAGCAATAAAAGCAATTCCTAAAATGATATAAGTGAAATACTGACTAATTTTATCCGTAATATTTTTAAAATGTTCATTCTTATCTTTATTGAAAACATCGTTACTCCAAAGCTGGGTTAAATAACTTTGAGAAACAGTTTTGATGGCCTCTATTTCAAGAACGCTATCTAATTGTTTTCCTCCAGCAAAAAGTTTATCTCCAGAGTTTTTAGGAATAGGATTGGCTTCACCGGTTACAAAACTATAGTCTATAAGACCATTTCCTTTGATGATAATACCATCCACTGGAATTAGTTCTTGATTTCTAATTAACAATCGATCTCCTTTTTTTACGTCATAAATTTGAATCGCCTCTTCCTTATTGTTTTTTATTCTTGTTACTGCAATAGGGAAATACGAGGTGTAGTCCCTCTCAAAAGATAAAAAACTGTAGGTTCTTTGTTGGAAAAATTTACCCAAGAGCAAAAAGAAAACCAATCCCGTCATGCTGTCAAAATAACCTTGACCGATATTGTAAAATATTTCTATCGTACTTCTAATAAATAAGACTAAAATACCTAAGGATATGGGAACATCGATATTGAGAATTTTGTGCTTCAATCCTTTGAAAGCAGAGCTAAAATAATCTCTTGCAGAATAAAATAAAACGGGCATGGCCATTAAAAACATGATCCAACGAAAAAAGGGCTTGTATTGATTGAGCCAAAATTCATCTACCTCAAAATATTCTGGAAAAGATAGGAACATGATGTTTCCAAAGGCGAATCCAGCAACTCCTAATTTGTAAATAAGAGATTTGTCAGTTGTTTTGTTTTTTTTTCTCTCTGCGCTTTCTAAACTGATATAGGGTTCATATCCAATAGAGCTGAGTAGTAAAACAATTTTCTTAAGAGAAATGATATTTTTGTCGAAAACAATTCTCACTGTTTTTTTTGGGAAGTTTACCTGTGACGATTGAATTTTCGGATTGATTTTATGCAAGTTTTCTAAAACCCAAATACAAGAACTACAGTGTATAAAGGGAATGTTTAGAGTAACGATTGAGGTGGTTTCTGTATCGAACTCAAGGAGTTTGGAAACTATTTTTTCATTTTCGAGGTAATCGTATTTGCCCTCAATTTTTTCTGGGATTTTCCCTGGAGTGTCTTCAAAATCATAATAAGAGGTAAGTTCGTTTTCATTTAGAATTTGAAACACCGTTTTACATCCGTTGCAACAGAAATTTTTTTCTTCAAAAATTAATGCAGTGCTCACGGAGCAGTCATTTCCACAATGATAACAATTAGCTTTGCTTTTCATGATTTATGTTAGAAGTTAAAAAAGGAACTTCGATTTTTTAGCCACGATTCGACTCAATATTGAGCATTTATCCGTTTTTCAACCGTTTCAAATTTATGACAAAAATCATTAGAAACAGATAACTACTAAATGATAATTATCATAATTAATGATTATCTTTGTTAGGAAATTTGCAAGTAATATGGGGAATTGTCATCAGTGTATTGTAAAAGAATTTAACTCGTTAAGAGCCTTGTCTTCTGAGGAGTTAAAATGTGTATCAAGTCATAAAAATGAAATGAGCTTTAAAAAAGGGGATGTCATTTTTAAGGAAGGTATGATGTTAAATGGAGTGTATTGTATCAAAGAAGGTAAGTGTAAACTGACAAAGCTAAGTCCGAATGGAAAAGAGCAGATTGTAAAGTTTATTAAAAACGGAGATATGTTAGGTTATAGGTCTGTTTTAGGTGAAGAACCTGTAAATTTATCTGTAGTTGCTTTAGAAGATATGGAAGCTTGCTTTATTCCTAAAAAAGATATATTTGATTCTATCCAGCATAATAAAGACTTTTCAAAGGATATGTTTAAGGTAGTTTGTCATGATTTAAAAGATGCAAATTCCACTATTGCAAACATGGCCCAAAAAACAGTTCGAGAACGTTTGGCAGATACGTTGTTGTTTTTAGATGAAACTTTTGGAGAAGACGAAGATGGAAATATCAATATAAAACTGTCAAGAGAAGAAATTGCCAATGTAATTGGTACCGCAACAGAATCTGCGATTCGCTTATTGTCTGATTTAAAGAAAGGGAATATTATTTCTTTGACAGGTAAAAAGATAAAAATCGTCAATGAATCGGCATTGAAGAAAATTGGAAACGGTTTTTAGGATTAACGTTTTTCAGTAACTTTTGCATTTACTGTATAACTTAACCCGAACATAATAGCAATATTATGATAGTTTGTTGAGGTGTTGTTGTTGATGTCACCAAGAAGTCTGTTGGCTTGGCTGATAGTAGCCATGTTTACTATTTGATTCTCATTTTTTGAAAGTCCCAATCCGTAATTCAATCCTAAAGATATTTTAAAATTTTCAGTGGTGGTCATTAAGCCGGCACTCATATGGTATATATCCCAAAAGGCCATATTAGGAACATAATCTTTCCATCGATTCAATTGTGAATCGTCAAAGTGATTAAAGTCTGTTCTAAAGCTGAATAAGAAGTTTAAATCATTTTGAAGTTTATGATCAATTGATACTCCAAAATTTACGATTTGTTTGCTTGCCATATAAGGAATGGCATAGTTTGGATCATCACTAAAAGATTCGTTGAAATCAGTGCTGTTATCCTTTTTTGAAATCATTTTATAAGGGTTGACCTTAGAGAAAAAACCAACTATAGTGTTGATTTTTGTATTGTTAAATTGATATTCTACACCCAGATCTAGGATCCAAGGAGTGTTGTATCTGCCAGCATAATCCATATGTGAATTTGCATTATTGGTGACTCCATTAGAAATGTCCGGAAGTATTTCGGTAGATCTTCTGTTTGACTGATTGTTTAACAATCCTAAACTTAAATTTGGAGTGGTGATGGTTGCTCCAATTTTAATTGGAGAAAGGTTTATGTTGACACCGGGTTTAAAAACGAACCCTAAACTGCGGTAACTAAAATCTTGTATATGGTCTACCATAGCAAAATTTGAGTTAGGAATCGGGTTGTTATCACCTTTTTCTCGAACGGTGGCATTATAGGAGTTGACATAATCTTGTAATTTGATAACCAAATTTGTCGCTAATCCAATTCCAACTTTGGGGTTGATTTGTAAGCAATTGTTCCATTGACCCAGTTTTCGGTAACTCTATTTCGGTATCTCAACTCACCATGAAAGATATCTGTGTCAGCAGTAGAACTTACATAATTTCCTTCTGTTTCATGTCTGATATTATAGGTGATATTTGAAATGTTTTTTGTGAATACACCAAAGCCATATACAAATTTAGGTTTGTTTTTATTTTGAAAAGAGTAACCGATCAGGGAAGGTGCAACGTCAAGTGATAACATTTTAATAGGGATATTATCACCAGCTCCATTTTTAATAGTAAATGCATCTAGTGTTATTAAGTCGGCTTGTGCTTCTATAGACTGTCCTTCAAAAAAAGCAAGTGCTCCGGGATTATAGAAAATAGCACTGTTAGAGGATGTGTTGGCAACGACAATACCTCCTTTCAAAAAGGAAGAAGCACCGTAGTTATTGAACCAGTAGTTTGTTTCTTGACCTTCTGTAGAATGAATTGCAAGGAATAAAATAAGAATGAATGCGGAGGGAAACAATCTTGTTTTTTTACAAAGCGGAATAAAAATCATGAGTTCAAAAAAAGTTAGTGAAGTGCTATAGGTTTTTACTTAAAGTAATCCAAAGCTCTCTTATTAAATATAGTACAAAATACTAAATAGATTTTTAAGAGAATTCGTCTGATTTAAGTAAAAAGAAAACTCCCATAAAATAATCTTTATGGGAGTTTTTAATTATAAGTCGCTCTTGTCTATTAAGCAGAGTTTCTACTTGCATTTGTGTTTCCGAATAGAGATCGAGTAATAATTTTTTCAAATGTTTCTAATCTCTCTTTATCAGAGATACCTTCTTTATGCATATCCTGAACAGCTTTTAAAGCGTATTGTTGGATTGTCAATAAAGGCAATACAATAGAATCACGAACCGCAATAGAAGCTTTTCCGTCAGGATAGTTTTCCATCAATTCTGTGTGTCCTGTTAATTTTAACAACAAACGTTTTGTCAATAAGTATTCTTCATGGATAATGTTCCAGAAAGCACCGAACTCTTCGTCTTTAGCCATATAAGAAGTCAATTCAAAGAAAGACTTGCTTAGAGACATTACACTGTTTTCTAACAAAGTTTTAAAGAAGTTAGAATGGTTGTAGAAATTTTGAACTTTGTCAAACTCTCCAGCATCTTCATACTTTTTTAAAGCCGTACCCACACCGTAGAAACCAGGAACATTTTGTTTCAATTGAGACCAACTTCCCACAAAAGGAATCGCTCTTAAGTCACCAAAATCTAAAGCAGTAGATTTAGAACGCTTAGAAGGTCTAGATCCAATATTTGCTTTTCCGTAATATTTTAAAGTACTCATGCGTTCCAAGTAAGGAATAAACATTGGGTGTTCTTTAAAGTCAACGTACGCTTTATAACTAGTATCTGCCAAGTCAATCATAACTTCTCTGTCGTCATCTTTCATTTCCCCGTTTTTAGGGTCATTGAAGATAGCATTTGTAATACCAGCACCTAAAAGCTGCTCCATATTGTATTGAGAAGAATCTAAGTTTCCAAAGTTAGAACTAATTGTTTGTCCTTGGATTGTCAACTGAATTTCTTGATTTTCAATTTTTGGTCCTAATGAAGCATAGAATTTTGAAGTTTTTCCACCACCACGAGCAGGAGGTCCACCACGTCCGTCAAAGAAAATTACTTTAATTCCAAATTCTCTAGATACTTGACTCAGCTCTTCTTTTGCTTTGTAAATACCCCAGTTTGCCATTAAATATCCACCATCTTTAGTTCCATCAGAGAACCCTAACATGATGTTTTGTTTGTTTCCTCTTTTTTCAACATGTGCACGGTATTCTGGAATGCTGTACAACTGTCTCATTACTTGAGGAGCGATTTCTAAATCGTCAATAGTTTCAAATAAAGGAGCCACATCAACATCTAAACCATCTTCAAAACCAGATAAGTTTAACATTGCAAATGTTTCCATTACGTTCAATGCTGTCTGGTTGTTACTAATGATATATCTGTTAGCACCTCTAGAACCGTTTTCTTTTTGAATAGTTCTAATAGCTTGCATAGAACTCAAAGTTCTTTGCGCCATTTCTTCACTAATATCTTCTGGATTGATATATCCTTTTACTTTTGCTAGTACTTCAATCTGCTCATCAGGAGTCAGTTCTAAGTAATTGGCAGGGAATATAGCATCACCTTTATCTTGAATTTCTTTTACAATGTTTGTAAAAACATCATGGTGCACACGGCTATCCTGACGGATATCCATTGTTGCAAAGTGATATCCAAAGATTTTTACTTTGTTGATAAAAGTATCCACCTCTTCAATAAACAATCCGTTGTATTGATCTTTGATTGTTTTTTTGATGGTTTGTAATTTTTCTAAAAGTGCTTCTTGAGAAATTCTGATTGGAGCATCTTCAGAAATACAACTATCATATAATCTTATTTCAATATCACTGATGATATCATGAACTCCTTCAAAAGATAATCTTCTTTTGATTTCTCTAGCATCACGGTAGTAATTCTTTAAAATTGCTTGACGTAATTTTCTAGCAACTCTTAAGGTTGTTTCTGTGGTTACAAATGGGTTACCATCTCTATCACCACAAGGCCAGAAACCTAAATTAATTACCTCATTATCGATAGATTTTCCATCGAAAATATGAGTTTGGATATAGTCGTAAATTTTTCCAATAGATTGGTAAAATACGTTTTCTAAATACCAGATTAAGCTGATTGCTTCATCATAAGGAGTTGGTTTCTTTTGAGTAAAGAAAGTAGTTTTTCCTAATTGAGATAACAACTTTTTGATAAATGGTAAATCACCCTCTTTGATCGCCCCTTGTAAATCTGTTAAGATTGTCAATACGGTACCAGGGTAAAATTGCGTTGGATGCGCAGTAAGAACTAGACGAGTTTTAAAGTCTTCTAAAAATTTTTGAAGGTCTTTTTTAACACGTTTAGAAGTAGCTTCTTCTTTAATGTTTCTTAAAGTTCCAATACCATTCATATTATTTACTTCTGCAAAAGCAGAATCTTCAATGGCATCAAATAATACAACCTGACGCTCTATATATTGAATGAATTTAAAAATGAAAGAAATTCTTTCCTCTTCAGAACTGTCAGATTTATAAGCGTCGAAAAAACCAGTTACAATCTCTGTAGGTGTTTTTCCTTCTTTAAATCCTTCTACACACGTTTCGTTGAATAAAGGAAGTAGTGTTCCTGTTTTACTAACCTCGTCAAAAGGCAATGTCATAAATACACTATTGTATACTTGATATTTTGCGAGGACATTATTATTAAATCTTGATAATTTCGTCTGTTTCGACATAGTTGAATAATTTTTGCGCAAGATACAAAACACTGTTTAAAATCCATTTGTTATTCAAAGATTTAAACAAATAGTAACGAATCGAGTAAAAAAACAACAAATTTTATGCAAAATGATGGTTTTCTAAAAGGAATGAATGTTTTTTGGGGTGATACAGAAATTTAAAGCAATATCGGTTGGGAGTACGTCTTCGATACTTTCTTCGGGCTCAAAAAAGGAGAGTCCAATTTTTATACAATTTGTATTTTCCAAAAAACGATCATAGAAACCCTTGCCATATCCAACGCGGTTTCCTTGTTTGTCATAAGCCAAGAGCGGTACAAATACCACATCTATTTTATTGTTGGGAACTTCAATTCCATCAACAGGCTCTGGTATGTTGTATTTGTTTTTTTTGATACGGGTATTTTCTGTCAATAAATAATTGATCAAAGTGCCCTTTTCAAAATCAGATTTAGAAATAACAATTTCTTTATCCTTTGCAAATAGAATATTTAAAATATGTTCCGTATCTATTTCTTTCTGTTCTTTGATACTTAAGAAGAGGTGGAAATAAAGATTATTATCCCAGAATTCATTTGTTTTTAATTGTAACAATTGGTTGGCAATAGCAATGCTTTTGTCCTCTATTTCATCAATGGAAAAAGCGGCTCTTTTTTCTTTGTAAAGTGCCCTGATTTCATTTTTTAACATGGAAATTATTTTTAAACAAATTAAAGAAAATTAACTTGAAGCAGCATAGAAATACGCAATTCTATTTTTCAAATTCCATTTCTTGATTCCTTAGGATTTACTTAATTTTGTTTTATGCTGGAAGCCTTAAAATTACAAATAAAAACACTGCCCAATTCTCCAGGGGTTTATCAGTATTATGATAAAGAGGATCAATTGCTCTATGTTGGTAAAGCGATAGATTTAAAAAAAAGGGTTTCCTCTTATTTTAATAAAACGCAAGAAAACGGAAAAACCAGAGTGCTGGTTTCAAAAATTAGAAGCGTTAAGCATATTGTTGTGTCTACGGAAACCGATGCATTATTATTGGAGAACAACCTCATAAAAAAATACCAACCTAGGTATAATGTGATGTTGAAGGATGATAAAACCTATCCTTGGATTTGTATCAAAAAAGAAAGGTTTCCACGCGTTTTTTTAACGCGTAAAGTAATTCGTGATGGTTCAGAATATTTTGGACCTTATACATCTGTGAAAACGGCGAAAGCTTTGTTGGATTTGATTCAAGAATTATTTCAATTGCGCAGTTGTAATTTTGATTTGAGTGAAGAGAACGTAAATACAGGTAAATATAAGGTGTGTTTGGATTATCATATCGGCAATTGCAAAGGCCCTTGTGAGGGATATCAAACCGAGGAGGACTATAACAGCAATATTAAGGCTATTAGAAATTTAATCAAGGGGAATTTTAAAACTTCTTTAGAAGCATTTCAAAAAATAATGATTGGGTTTTCAGAAAAGATGGAGTTTGAGGAAGCTCAAAAAATAAAAGATAAACTCGATCTATTGGTAAATTATCAATCTAGGTCGACTGTAGTGAATCCATCCATTAATAATGTAGATGTGTTTTCTATAATTTCTGATGAAAGTTTTGGCTATGTAAACTTTTTTAAAATTGCCAATGGAAGTATCATTCAATCTCATACAACCGAAATCAAAAAGAAATTGGATGAATCAGATAAAGAATTATTAGAGTTGTCGATCATAGAAATTAGACAACGATTTAGTTCTGTTTCTAAGGAAATTTATGTGCCTTTTGAGGTAGATTTGGGTGAGGGACTAAAAGTAACGGTGCCAAAGCTAGGGGATAAAAAAAGAATTGTAGAACTCTCTCAACGAAATGCAAAATATTATCGTCAAGAAAGATTCAAACAAATTAAAATAGTGGATCCAGACCGTCATGTAAAAAGAATCATGGCGCAAATGAAAAAGGATTTACGATTGGGAGAAGAACCAAGACATATAGAATGTTTTGATAACTCTAACATTCAAGGGACAAATCCGGTGGCGGCTTGCGTTGTTTTTAAGGATGGGAAGCCCAGTAAAAAAGACTACAGAAACTTTAATATAAAAACGGTGGAAGGTCCGGATGACTTTGCTTCTATGGAAGAGGTTGTCTTTCGCCGATATAAAAGATTGGTAGAGGAAGATAGTCCGTTGCCTCAATTAATAGTGATTGATGGAGGAAAGGGACAGTTGTCCTCAGCCTTAAAAAGTTTGGATGTTCTTGGTCTGAGAGGGAAAATTGCGATTATCGGTATTGCGAAACGTTTGGAAGAAATTTATTATCCTGGGGACCCTGTTCCGATGTATTTGGATAAAACTTCAGAAACGCTTAAAATAATTCAGTTTTTAAGAAATGAAGCACATCGTTTTGGGATAACACATCACAGAAATAAAAGAAGCAAGGGAGCAATTCAATCTGAATTAGAACAGTTGGATGGAATAGGTAAACAAACTGTAGAAACCTTATTACAATATTATAAATCTGTAAAAAGAGTAAAAGAAGCTAGTTTGGAAAGCTTATCTTCGGTCATCGGACCGTCTAAGGCGAAAAAGGTGAAGGACGGTTTGCTCAAGAATAAAAAATAAAATTGCAATGAAATTTAAAGTAACATTCTTTTTGCTACTGTTTGGGGTTTTGGGGATATCCGGGCAAAACTCAAATCAAGATGTGAAACCTAAAGTGGGTTTGGTTCTTAGTGGAGGAGGAGCAAAAGGATTTGCGCATATTGGAGTTTTAAAAGTAATAGAACAAACGGGTTTGCAAATAGATTATATTGCTGGAACCAGTATGGGAGCAGTTGTTGGAGGATTGTATGCTGCAGATTATTCACCCAAAGAAATTGATTCCATTATAAACTCGTATGATTTTATGGAATTATTACAAGATAAAATTCCAAGAGGTCAATCGGCATTTTTTGAAAAACAATATGGAGAAAAACATCTTATCTCTTTTCCTGTAACTAAAAAGGGAAAAATAACTTTGCCATCGGGAATTGCGCATGGTCAAGCAGTTTATAATGAGATGAATGCCCTTTTTGAACATGTGCATGATGTACATGATTTTAATGATTTGACCATTCCGTTTTTTTGTATGACGACTAATTTGGAAACGGGAGAGGCCGTTATTTTGGATAAAGGTAATTTACCAGAAGCGATTAGAGCGAGTGCTTCTTTACCTACGTTGTTAAAACCGATAGAGATAGGAGAAAATACTTTTATTGATGGAGGGTTAGCAAACAATTTTCCTGTTGATGAAATGCGAGAACGAGGAGCTAATATAGTGATAGGAGTTGATGTTCAAGGGAAATTAGAAGATAAAGACAATATAAACTCTGTGGTAGATGTTTTGAACCAGATTGTCAACTTTCAGATGTATGCACGTGACGATGAAAAAGTAAAAGAATTAACCATTCATATCAAACCCAACACAAAAGATTTTTCTGTGACCTCTTTTGATAAAACGGTTGAGATTATAACGGAAGGACAAAGAATTGCCGGAGAACATAGAAAGGAGTTTGAAGAAATTGCTGCCTTGCAGAAAAAATATGGCAAGGAAGATAGAGTCCCTAAAGAAAAGTATAGAAAGACAAGAAAAGTAAATAGAATTAAAATCAATGATTTGTATCACTTTTCTGGTGCCTATATACGTGGAAAGATGAATTTAGAGTTTGGGGATTCCATTTCTTATAAAGATTTAAATTATAAACTGGAGCGTTTGTCGGCAAGTAACGACTTTGATATGGTAAAATATGATTTTCATGAAATAACTGAAGATGACTACGAATTGGAGATGAATATTAAAGAGAATGAATATTTGTCTTCTTTTAAAGTAGGATTGCATTATGATCCTTTATATCAGTCAAGTGTTTTGTTGAATTATACAACAAAGCACATGCTTATAAAAAATGATATTTTATCAGCAGATTTTATTGTGGGAGATAATATAAGAGCCAATCTTAATTATTTTGTGGATAATGGTATTTACACGAGTTATGGGTTGAATTCAAGATTTAACTCCTTACGAACAAGTGTCAAATTTGATGGGACACAGGTAAATCAAATTAATAAAAACTATCAGGATATTTCTTCTATGGTCTATATTCAAACTACTTTTAATAGAAAGTTTGCTGTTGGTTTAGGATTGGAACATAAATTTTTAGATATATCAACCAAGTCTTTTATTTCTGAGGAAGATCCTGGAGGAAAATTTTATTTTGAAAAAAGTCATTATTTGAATTCTTTGGCGTACATCAAATATGATTCCTATGACAAAAAGGCATTTGTGAAAAATGGTGTATTGATTGATGGGAAATTAAAATACTACATGGCTTCAAGTGATTATAATAATAACTTTACTCCATTTTGTCAGGCTAAATTGAAATTGGCAGCGGCAAAAACGATCATAAATAAGTTTACTTTGCACACTACTGTAGAAGGAGGAGTCACTTTTGAAAGTAATGAAACGGGACAGTTTGAGTTTGCATTGGGGGGGTATGGAGAAAATATGATCAACAATCATATTCCTTTTTACGGGTATGAATTTGAAGATAATGTAGATCATTCCTATTTGAAAGGGGAATTAGAAATACGTTATGAGATGTATAAAAAGCATACAATTGCCTTTATAACGAACTACGGAAAGACTGATTTGGATGTTTTTAATGATGGTCAAGTCTTTCAGGACATATTATCGGGATATGCTTTTGTTTATGGTTATGAGTCTATAATTGGTCCTGTGAAAATTGTAAGGGATTGGACACCAGATGTTAATCAGAACCATTGGTACCTAAGTGTTGGTTTTTGGTTCTGATCCAATGTTAAATTTTAACCCCAATGTTAAATTAATGTTACGTAATGGTGTATTTAATGTAAAATGTTTCATATATTTGATGTATAGAAAAACAAATACTATTAAATTTTAAAATATATCTATTATGAAAAAACTATTGATGACAGCGTTTATATTTACTTCTTTAGTTTTATCAGCGCAGAATGTTGCAAATTCAGAAGCACCTAAACCAGTATATGAAGTAGAGGATGGATTGGTAAAGGTTACGAATTTTTACGAGACAGGAGAGATAAGAGAACAAGGATTCTATGATGCTGATAAGAAATTGACAGGAGAGTGGATCCAATATGACAAAACAGGAAAAAGAACTATTGTTGCGAATTATTATAAAGGAGCAAAAGTAGGGAAATGGTTAGTTTGGCAAGGAGACAAATTATTACAGTTAGATTATGAGCAATCAAGGATTGCAAATGTTAGTGAGTGGAAAGACACTAGTACTCTAGCAGACAATTAAAAATCGCTGTAGAACTTTTTGTTTTACAAACCGAAACGCATTAAACGTATCAAATACGTTTAATGCGTTTTTTTTGTTATATTTGCATCTGGAAACTTAAAAAATAGTTTTTTTAAGTGTTCGATTCTGATGGTATTTAGAATAAATATTGTCTTGGTTGGCTGATTAAATTTGTATTTTTGTACGATTAAAAATTTAAAAAATCTTCAGATGAGAAAACTTCAAATGGTTGACCTGAAAGGTCAGTATGAAAAAATAAAAGATCAGGTTGATAAAGCAGTAATAGATGTAATTGATTCTACGGCTTTTATCAATGGTCCGGAGGTAAAACAATTTCAAGAAGATTTAGAAAAATATTTAGATGTAAAGCACGTAATTCCATGTGCTAATGGTACAGATGCTTTGCAAATTGCTATGATGGGACTTGGTTTGAAGCCAGGAGATGAGGTAATCACAACAGATTTTACTTTTGCTGCAACTGTTGAGGTAATTGCCTTATTGAATCTAACACCAGTTTTAGTGGATTGTGATATCAATAATATGAATATTTCAATAGAAGCTATCAAAAAAGCAATCACGCCTAAGACAAAAGCAATTGTGCCTGTTCATTTATTTGGAAGAGCAGTAGATATGGATGCTGTAATGGCATTGGCTGAAGAGCATAATTTATATGTGATTGAGGATAATGCACAAGCTGTAGGAGGTGTGTATACTTCAAAAGACGGTAAGAAAAAACTAGGAACCATTGGAGATGTTGGTACAACTTCATTTTTTCCATCAAAGAACTTAGGTTGTTATGGAGATGGTGGAGCTATTTTTACGAACAATGACGAATTAGCCCATACCATTAGAGGAATTGTAAATCATGGTATGTACGAAAGATACCATCACGATGTAGTTGGTGTAAATTCTAGATTAGACAGCGTTCAAGCAACAATTTTAAAAATTAAATTACCTCATTTAGATGGATATAATAAAGCGCGTCAAAAAGCTGCGATGTATTATTCAGATAAATTGGGTGTGAATGAAAATATCATTGTTCCAGTTATTTGTGACACTTGTGATTGTCATGTTTTTCATCAATATGTGATTCGAATTACAAATGGAAAAAGAGATGGTTTGTTAGAGCATTTACAAAGTAAACAAATACCATGCGCTATCTATTATCCAATTCCTTTGCACAGGCAAAAGGCATATTTAGATGATCGATATAAGGAAGAAGATTTTTCAGTAACAAATCAGCTTTCTGATGAAGTAATTGCATTACCAATGCATACAGAATTAGATGCTGAGCAACAAGATTATATTATTAATACAATTCTCAACTATATCAATTAACGAATACGTTGTCATTGTTTTATAGAATAAAATTCAAAGGGGTGTATTGTTCCTTTCTAAAATCGTAATGAATTAAAACATTATGACCATTAGAAATAGTCACAAAGCCCCCTGTTTATAAAAGGAAAACCTAGTAGTTTTAACAATTACTAAAAATTATAAATTATTATTTAAAATTAAAAGAATGGCAAAAATACTTGTAACCGGAGGATTAGGATTTATTGGCTCACACACCGTTGTTGAATTACAAAACAAAGGATTTGAAGTAGTTATTATTGATGATTTGTCCAATACTACAATTGATGTTTTAGACAGTATTACTGAAATTACTGGTGTAAAACCGGAATTTGCTCAAATTGATTTAAGAGTAAAAAGCGATGTGCAAGATTTCTTTAATAAGTATA
Organism: Flavicella sp.; assembly: GCF_029238425.1. Lineage (GTDB taxonomy): Bacteria > Bacteroidota > Bacteroidia > Flavobacteriales > Flavobacteriaceae > Flavicella. The sequence continues at coordinate 4,664 of NZ_JAQWGB010000081.1, read as the reverse complement.
CCGTTGATGGAATAATACATTTTGCTGCTTTTAAGGCGGTGGGAGAAAGCATGCACAAACCATTAGATTACTACGAAAATAACTTAGGGTCTTTGGTGTATTTGTTGCAAGAAATGAGAGATAGAAAATTAGATAACTTTATTTTCTCTTCTTCATGTACCGTATACGGTCAGGCAGATGAATTGCCAATTACAGAAAAAGCTCCAGTGAAAACGGCAGAATCTGTTTATGGGAATACGAAACAAATTGGTGAAGAAATCATAAAAGATGCGAGTTCTGCTCATGGAATCAACTCGATTGCATTGAGATACTTCAATCCGGTAGGAGCACATCCATCGATTAAAATAGGTGAATTGCCGCTAGGAGTTCCTCAAAATTTAATTCCATTTATTACACAAACTGCCGCAGGGATGAGATCTGAGTTGTCTGTGTTTGGAGATGATTATGACACAGTTGATGGAACAGCAGTTAGAGATTATATCCATGTAGTAGATTTGGCAAAAGCACATATTGCTGCTTTACAACGTTTGATAAATAAAAACAACAAAGAATCTTTTGAATACTTTAATGTAGGTACTGGAAAAGGAAGTTCAGTATTGGAAATCATCAATGCGTTTGAAAAAGTAAATGACTTGAAATTGAACTATAAGATTGTAGAAAGAAGAGCAGGAGATATTACAGCTGCTTTTGCAGATACAACCATAGCAAACAAGGAATTAAATTGGAAAACAGAATTGTCTTTGGAAGATGCTTTGAGTTCTGCTTGGAAATGGCAACAAGCTCAAAAATAACAGTTTTCAAATAATATATATAAAGAGGTTGTCGGTTGGCAACCTCTTTTTTTTAGTTCAGTTCTTCTGAATCGACTAGTTTGTTATAGACATTCCTTTATGAATACTTAATTAAGTCTAGAAAAAAAATAGACAAGCAAAGTATTTCTAAATTTCAAGATTGCTTTTCTAATATCTTTGTAGGTCCAATAAATTTAAACTTAGACAAATGATTCAAAATAGAAATTTAATTAGACTTGCATCTACACTCTTTTTATTTGTAATTCTTTTTGGTAGTTGTAGTAGCGATGCCATTGAAAAAGAAGAGGAGGTAACCGTAATAGATCCTGATGACGATGATGATAAAAAGGAAGAAGAGGAAGTCGTGGTTATCGATGTTCATACAGCGGATGTTAGATTTCCATCATTTGTGTCTTTTGATGATACTACACCAGATAACAAATCATGGGTTAAAGTAGAGAACCTATCCGATGAATTTAATGGATCATTTGATAGTAATAAATGGACGAAAACAAATTGGAATTATGGAGGGACTCCCGTAAATATGCAAAATTCTAATTCAGGGGTTTCAGATGGTACTTTATGGATCAAAGCAACTTTGGATGCATCGAGTCAGGAGCAATGGTTTAAAACATCAAGAGTTCGTTCGAAAGCAAAAATCAAATTCCCAATGTATACAGAATGTAGTATCAAAACAGCACATATATCTGCCTTTAATACATTTTGGTTGAACAATGGAAATAGTGAGAATAGAGATGAAATTGATATCATTGAAAACAACTCAAAACCATCAGGGCAACCAACAGCTAGTTTTGCTTTGGATGAGTATCCATGGCAAATGAATTCACAATACTTTATCGTTAAAAATGGAGCTACGGAAAGGGCAAAAGGTAATTCAAGTAATAAAGACTTGTCTGATGGGAATATACTAAAAGGTGTGAAATGGAACGAAGCGTATCACGTAGTAGGAGCATGGTGGAAAGATGAAAACACTGTTCAGTTTTATTTAGACGGTGAACCTTCTGGAAATGTAACAACCACTCAAAAATTTACACTCGAGCAGTTTCTTATCTGGGATTTATGGACGCAGGATTCTCCATGGGTTGGAGGTTTGCCAGATAAAGCTGATTTGTCGGATGATACCATCAACACAATGAAAGTGGATTGGGTGAGAACTTGGAGATTGGAATAAATATAAAATTCCAAAAATTATATATAAAAAAACACCCTACTTTTTAGTAGGGTGTTTCTGTTTTATCAAGTAAGTATTTTATATCTGTGCACTGCTTCTAGCAACAGATCTATCAATTTTCGCAAACAATCCTTGCAATACTTTTCCTGGACCTACTTCAATAACTTCAGTAGCACCATCCGCAATCATAGCTTTGGCACATTGAGTCCATTTTACAGCTCCAGTCAATTGAGCAATTAAATTTTCTTTAATTTCAGAAGGGCTTGTAACCGCTTTTGCCACCACGTTTTGGTATACTGGGCAAGATGGTTCGTTGAATTGAGTTGCTTCAATTGCAGCAGCCAATTCTTCCCTTGCAGGTGCCATCAATGGAGAGTGGAATGCACCACCAACAGGAAGTAATAAAGCTCTTCTTGCTCCTTTTTCGGTAGCCAATTCACAGGCAGCTTTTACCGCTTCTAATTCACCGGAAATTACCAATTGACCTGGACAGTTGTAGTTTGCAGCAACTACATCACCATCAATAGAAGCGCAGATTTCTTCTACTACAGCATCTTCCAACCCAAGAATTGCAGCCATTGTTCCAGCTTGTAATTCGCAAGCTTTTTGCATGGCATCAGCTCTTTTAGCTACTAATTTCAATCCATCTTCAAAAGATAAAGTATTGTTGGCAACCAATGCAGAAATTTCACCTAAAGAGTGACCTGCTACCATATCTGCTTTAAAGCTATCCCCTAAGGTTTTTGCTAAAATTACCGAGTGTAAAAATACAGCTGGTTGTGTAACGTTTGTTTGTTTTAAATCTTCAGCAGTTCCTTCAAACATAATTTTAGTGATGTCAAATCCTAAAATTTCATTTGCTTGTTGGAATAATTCTTTTGCTAATTCTGAATTTGTGTACAAATCTTGTCCCATTCCAGAAAATTGAGCTCCCTGACCAGGAAAAACATATGCTTTCATATTATTTAATTTCAAATTTGATTGCAAAAATAAGCATTGTTTAGCAATTATAACATTTGTATAGATACATATTGATTTTCTAGGGGTAATAGAGGTTAAACGGTTTTTGTTATATTCGTATTTATGAATGCAAAAGATCGACAACTAGCCTCAACTATCTATATGATTTTGGCAACTTTATTTATCACTTCATTGGTGGTTTCTAATTTGATTTTTCAAAAGTTTTTTTATTGGAATCCGTTTGGGTTGTTTCGTTTTGAAGTTTCCGTAGGGATATTACCCTATCCAATAACTTTTTTGATTACGGATATTATTTCTGAAATTTATGGTAAGAAAAAAGCCAATCAAGTTGTTGTTACTGGAATTTTTGCCTCTTTCTTTTCTGTATTGATTGTGTTGATTGCTAATTATACATCAGCAACTGATTGGTCTCCTGTAAATGATGCTTTGTATTCAAAAGTTTTTGGCTTGTCGCCAATTGCTGTGATGGCCTCGATGATGGCATATTTATTTGCCCAATTTATAGATATTAGAATATTCCATTTTTGGAAACAAAAAACACAAGGAAAACATTTATGGCTTCGTAATAATTTCTCGACTTTCAGTTCACAGTTTATCGATACATTCACAGTGGTCTTGCTGTTAACTTTGTTTGACGTGCTGTCATGGGATGTTTTTGGAAGTCTATTGCTAAGTGGTTTCTTATTTAAAGTAGTTGTGGCAATTATAGATACCCCGTTTTTATATGCTGCCGTTTATTTTTTCAGAAAACGCTTTAATTTAGGGGTGGGAGAAGAAATAAAAGAGATTTTGTAATTTATGGAAGGTTTACGCTACTAACGTTTATATCTAAAAAATTATTCAATATGAAATTAGTTACTATATGGGTCGCATTATTATTTGTGTCAACTTTGTCTTTTGGACAAGAAGAAGGTTTTGATAAACTTTTAAAAAATAACATTACCGAAGATGGTGTTGTCAACTATAAAGGAATTATCAAAGAAAGGGCGACTTTAGATGCTTATATTGATTATTTAAAAGAAACAAATGCTGAAGAAAAGTGGTCAGATCATAAAGCAAAAGCATTCTATATCAATGCATATAATGCCTATACAATTTTGTTGATAATTGATAATTATCCTCTGAAGAGCATCATGAAAATTAATAAAGGAGGCAAGGATGCTTGGCATCAAAAATTTGTTGTTGTTGGAGGTAAAACATATTCTTTAAATGATATAGAGCACGAAATTTTAAGAAAAAAATATTCAGACCCTAGAATACATGTTGGGGTAAATTGTGCTTCGTTTTCATGTCCTCCTATTGCTAATTTTGCATTTACAGAGGCGAATGTGGAAGCTGAACTTGAAAGATTGATGAAAAAATTTATCAATGATCCTGCTAGAAATGTGATTACCGCAAAAAAAATCACCCTATCAAAAATTTTCGAATGGTATAAAGGAGATTTTATAAAAAACGGATCATTAGTAGCCTATATTAATGGTTATACGGAGGTTGAATTGACAAAAAAAACCAAAGTTAGGTACATGGAGTACAACTGGAATTTAAACGAATAAGATAGGTTTGGAATATAAATTTGTTTCAAAACAACAAGAAAATTATACTTATGGAAGCTTATACTGCTGATGATCGAGAGATATTATATAACAAAGTTCAAGAAACATTAAAAAAAGCAAGATCAAATCCAATGACTATTGCCAAAC
>NZ_JAQWGB010000022.1 GCF_029238425.1 Flavicella sp. | reverse complement strand
TGAATTTGGTCAATGATGAAAAGTTTGAGTTCGAAACCTACTTTATTGTAGTTCTTTTTTCGGCAGGGTTGTTTTGTCTTTGTGTCCATAGTTTAACTAAAAGTGTTTAAATTTTAGTCAACCTATTTCAGGATTTTACATTTGGTCAAATTGCTTACAACGGTTTTGTATAAGATTAGTGTGGGAGGAAGACAATCGAAGAATTGTCAGCCGAGCCACTAAGCTTATACTTATTTTATGTTTTTATTTTTGTCGATTTAAAAATACTCAAATAAGAATAAGCGACATTATAAATAAACTAAAACTTTCGGATAAAACTAAACCCCACATTAATTTTATACGGTGTTGTGTGCAGTGCTATTGAATTTATCATAGATTTCCTGTTCGTAAATACCAGCAGTTAAAATTTCATCTTGTTTAATTATAACATCAGTATTTAGAGTAATAATATCTATTTCACTTTCACTGTTATTTTCTATCTCGGTTATGAATTCGTTGACTACATTAAAGTAGTTTGTTGTTATTATAAGTTTTTTCGTTTCAGATTCTCTATAACCACTTAAAATAGGACTAATTGTTAGATAATTTGTCTTCTGAGGAATGGGGATTTGTTCACAAAACCCAATATATACTTTATTACTTTTAAGAGTAACTTGAATTGTCAATCCTTTATCCGCTGATTCTTTAGCAAGGTTTTCTAATTCATCACCATGTTTATTAACTGCCCAAAGTATAGGGTCGTTTTTGTGATAGTATTTATTAATTATCATGTTAATTAATAAAAAAATAGTCAAAGCAATTATTGATGAAAAAACATATGTCCATAAATACAATGGTTTTTGTATTGGTATATGGTTTAATATTTTAGATAGATAAGGGATCCATCAAGGAAATGCAATGGTTATGAAAGTCCGGATAAAAAAACCTGATCCTATAATTACTAATCCGATAAAAAGAGATTCAAATAATATTCGGCTTCTTGTGAATCTTTGTGAACTATATTTTAATAGTTTAGAAAAATTTAAAATATAATAACCTGTTATTATGGGGATAATTAAAATGTTGTACGTCAATTTTTCCCAATTTTTATTTAGCTAATTCAAAATTTTTCTTAATTGATTCCGAGTTTTCCATTTTTTTTATAACAGCTTTAACCTCAGCTCTATTGTAAAAAACTTTTTTATCGATAAACAATTTACCTGAAGATGTACCCCTAACTCCTTTGTCCCTAGAAGTAGGTTCTCCGAATAATTTAAAAATAATTTCTTTCATGATATTTGTCTTTTCAATGAATATACAAATTTATGACGAAAAAACAACAATAACTAAGCTTTTATTATTTTCTTGTGCATTGCACACAACGGTTAGTATATGAAAAGTAGGCGATTTCGAAGCACGAAACTTTCGGATAAGCACAAACTTTGATACGAGCCAAAACCCTTGAATTTACTACTGTCTCGCCTATTTTTTATATACATTGTTGTGTGCTGCCTTTTATTCATTCGGTTCAATATGAATTAGTACGTGTCCTAAATTCGGTATTTCTTCTCGTAAATAGTCCTTTAATTTATGTGCAATATCGTGCCCTGATTTTACTGTTATTTCACTATTCACAATTGCGTGTAAATCAACGTGAAATTTCATTCCTGATTTTCGGATAAAACATTTTTCTGTGTCCAAAACACCTTTAACTTCTATTGATTTTTCTCTAATTTCAAGTATTAGGTCGTCATAAAGTTGCTCGTCCATAACTTCTCCTAAAGCAGGTCTTAATATTAAATAACTGTTATATAAGATAAACGCTGAAGCAAATAAGGCAGCCCAATCATCAGCAGTTTCATAACCTTTTCCAAATATTATTGCTATTGAAATTCCAATAAATGCCATTACCGAAGTAATAGCATCACTTCTATGATGCCAAGCATCTGCTTTAAGTGAAGAGCTATTGGTTTGTTTACTTTTTCTAATTACGATTTGAAAAGAGATTTCTTTCCAAACTATTATTAGTCCCAAAACAATCAAAGTCCAAGATTTCGGAATTTTATGAGGCGTTTGAATGTTTTGGATACTTTCATATGCAATTATTGTAGCAGAAACCACAAGAAAAGCAACTACTCCAAATGTAATTAATGGTTCAATTTTTCCGTGTCCATAAGGATGGTTTTCGTCCGCTGGTCGTTTTGCATATTTAAAGCCCAATAAAACTAAAAATGAAGCAAAAATATCAGTTGTCGATTCAATCGCATCTGCAATTAAAGCGTATGAATTTCCGAAAAATCCCGCAAGTCCTTTTATCAAGGCTAAAGTCGTATTTCCAATTAT
>NZ_JAQWGB010000033.1 GCF_029238425.1 Flavicella sp. | reverse complement strand
CAAAGAAGGTCTGTTGATACGTCTACTTGCTGCCAATAAATATTTCGTATTGTCACTTTTTTGGTAGCTAATATGCGCCGATGGAAATAAATCTAGTTTTGTTTGAGAATAATTGTTTTCTTCAGATAATCCAAAACTTCCAAGATATGTTGTATTATCAATATATGTGTTTTGATCTCCATATTCCGTTCGTAGACCAAAATTATAACTTATTTTATCACCAGAACCGGAATAATCAACATAAGCAGCATATACGGTTCTATTTAAATCAATTGAATTATCTAGTCCCTTAACAGGGTCTGGTGGTGTAACCAAATCGTTTTCAAATCTAAAATCTCCCTTAATTCCGATGTACTGAACTTGTCCACCTACGCCAATTTCAGATCCATTATCTAAGGTTTTAGCATAGTCTACAGAACCTCTGTATCCTTTTAAAGGAGTATTATCTGACATACCATATTTACTAGTTTCAACTGCACCAGTATATCCATTCTCAACATCATTTTCTAAGTCTTCTCTTGAATTGTAGAAATAGTTTGTATTCGATAATTCTCTACTCAATCCTGAACTTTCATAGGTACCAGATAGTTTTAAGTTAGAGTCTTCATCAAAATCTACTGTATAATCGACACTAGCGGTATTATAATCACCATATCTATTATCGATATTTGGATTGTAAATGTATTCTACATTAGTATCATCTTCTACCATGGCATTAGCTGGACCATTATAAGTATCATAAACATAATACGCTGCTCTACCATTATTTCTATTCCCATAGAAATAAGAAAAAGACAATTCTTTGTTGTCAGCTAAATGGAAATCTACTCCCACATTTGCTGAATAATATTTGTACCACTCTGGTCTTTCTCCTTGGGCATTCATATGGTAATACGTATCAGGGTTTGTAGTATCATCTACCAAAACTCTAGCACGTCCAATACGCATTCCGTTTACATTCTTTTCGTTATAATTAAAAGAACCATGCAAGGAAATTTTCTCTGTATTATACATCAAATTAAGTCCTGCTACATAACGATCATCTCGCATGCTATGCCCACTATACACATCTCTATCATTTGCCCAAGGTGCACCTCCAATGGTACCTGTTGCAGTTGCAGCAAATCCTTGAATTCCGCTAGATTTTGTTTTGATGTTGATGATACCTCCTTTTCCCTGAGCATCATAACGTGCTGTTGGAACAGAGATAATATCAATTTTATCAATATCATTACTTGAAATCTGATTCAATAAAGTACTCGCATCAATATTTGTAGGTTTCCCATTTAAGTATACCATAAAATCCGAAGTTCCACGCACAGAAACGTTCCCATCAGGTGCTACTGTTACTGAAGGAAGTTTTCCTAAAACATCTGCAGCATTTCCTCCTTTTGCAGTTTCAAAATCTTTCGCTGAATAGGTTTTTCTATCTATTTTAGTTACTTGTGTTTTATTCACACCAGTAACCTCAACCTCAGACAAAGCTTCGGTATTGACAGATAAATAAATAGCACCAAGGTTTATATTTTGATTATTTTCTTTGATTTCAATATTTTCAATTACTGTATCATCAAAACCAATATAAGAAACCGTTACCGTATAGGTTCCTGGAACCAAATTCTCAAAATCAAATTTTCCTTTATCATCGGTACTGGTACCATCTCTTTTTACATCTGATTTGATAATTACGGTTGCAAAGGGAACAGATTCATTTGACTCTTTGTCAATAATCTTTCCTTTTAGATTCGCATCTTGAGCAACTAAAGTTGCACTTCCAAAAACAAACAATCCTAAGATTGTTAAGGTAATTTTTACTAATTTTTTCATGATTCTCTTTTGATAATAAATTGCAATAATAGGGTATTCATCAGTACAATTTCTTTTTGGTAAAATTATAGTTTTTATTCGTTGTAAACCTAAAATACTTTAGTTCAAATGTGTCAATAGTTACCTCGTTTGTATCATTTATAAGAATATATAAACTCACGTAAATAAATAAGACTATTAAACTATAGTAGTCTAACCTACAAGCTCTTTAAAAATAGTGATATACATCACTATTTTATTTAGGATGGGTTAAAATTATATAAATTATAAATGATAAAATGGTCTTTTTGAAATTATTGTGGTACCCCTTGTTGGCTCATTCTAAAGACTTTTGGCGTTACCCCTACACTGCGTTTGAAAAATTTACTGAAATGAGAATTATCTTTAAACGGTAAGGAATACGCAATTTCTTGAATACTAAGATTGGAATACCACAACAATCTTTTTGCTTCACTCACGATAAACTCAGAAAGTAAAGCAGAGGCAGAAGAATTGGTTTCTTTTTTACATATTGTATTTAAATTTTGAGGAGTTGTATGTAATAAAGCGGCATAATCCTCTACTTTAGACGACGTTATTTTATGTGAAGTTAATAAGTCTACAAATTTGTGGTATAAACTTTCTCTTGTTGTTTCTTTTCTTGTTTCTGACTGCAACAATTTAGCCAACAAAACTTTGAACAATCCTTCTAATACTATTTCATTTTCTGCTTCTTTGGCATCATATTCTTTAAGTAACATAGCAAATAAAGCAGTCACGGTATCTTTATCTTTTGGAAAAAAATAAGAGTATTTACTCAAATCAAAAAGCAATCTTTTCAGCTCTTTATCCAAAGCATTTTCAATGAATTCCTTTTTCAATAAAATCACATAGCCCGATGGTTCTGATTGTAAATCCCAAAAATGCACCTGTTCTTTTCTAACAATATGTACGATAAAAGGTACAATTTCAATTTCGTTATTATCTATAGCGTGCGTTCCGCTACCTTCCGTAAAAAAAACAATCTCAATATATTTATGATGTTTATGCGGTTTGGTTCTCCGAATATCTTTTTTAAACGCTGCTATTTTAAACGAGTTTTCTGTTTCAATTTTATTGTGAATCTTTATTGGCGGCATGCTTAAGTGTAGTAATAACGGTTATTACTTTATTATCAAACAATAGTTATGCCAAAAAAAAAATCGAAGCTGTG
>NZ_JAQWGB010000003.1 GCF_029238425.1 Flavicella sp. | reverse complement strand
TTGCGTTAGCGGATGCAAAACTAGAACTTTTTATCGTTACAACAATGACTTTTTAAACCTTTTTTGGTTTTATTTTTTTGAACGTTCTTAGAGACCTAGAAACATGAAGCTTACAAATAAAAATATTTGAGAATTGTTTTCGATACTTTAAGTATTCATACCTACTCTACTCATAAAAAAAGACTGCACCCTATATAAAACAGTAAAATTACAGCTCAAAAAAAATCCCTCTTTATTATTATAAACAGGGGTTAGATTTTATTCTATCAGTGGTTTCCCAAAAAAAATAGAACTAAAAAGGCATTATTTTTTCTTTTTATAATCTGGTGGATATCCTAAATCCCACTTTTTCTTAATGTTTGCAAAATCGAATTCGAGCTTTGCCTTATCCAGTTCAATCAAATTATCCCGCCAAGCACGCTGAAGCACATCTTCAATCATATAATCTTCCTGTACATTGACCGGATCATAACCATCTTTCAGGGACATTTTAAACATATTAGCCGTTGCATTATACCAAAACGCTTTCCAACCACTCCTATATTCCTTCACCAAATCATAAGTCACCTCCCCTGTTTCTCTATGCATTAACTTTATCAACACCCTACCTTCGGTACGAGTTAATTTTTTTAACTGAGGCGTAAACTCCTTCTCTAAATATTTACGAACTTCTTTTGTATATCTCTTCTTTTTCCTTTTCGAAGGAATGCTATCCAACGCTTCATTCAATTTAGAAATCTCTTCAGAAGCTATTTTTGCATAAGGATAGGCCTTTAAAACTTTTTTTCGAAACCAATAATAATACCTTTTATCATTATACGACTTGAATTCTAATTTTGGCAACAATTGCACTTCTTCCAAATCTGTAATCAAACTATCATTTTCAAATAAAGTGTACTGACTAAAATCCAACGAATCTTTATCTTGAGACATTATAAGTCCCGAAACTAAAAAAAAAGCTAAAAATATTCTCTTCATTTATACCTATATATAATAAGGACTCAAATTTATCGAATTATTTCTTGAAACTCTTTCATTCCATAAAAAAACAATAATCATCACACTAAAGTAACGAGCATTAGTATTATGTCTTTCAATTTTTGAACTCACAAAACTATTCAGTACTTTTGAATAATTAACAGCAAAGAAACATACAGATAACATATGAGTAAAACATCTATACTGAACGATGATTCAATAGCATTTTTAGAAAAATATTTAAACAACGCATCTCCTACAGGTTATGAAAGCGAAGGTCAAAAAATTTGGATGGACTATCTTAAGCCTTATGTTGATACTTTTATTACCGACACCTATGGAACAGCAGTTGGAGTAATCAATCCAGATGCAAAATTCAAGGTTGTCATAGAGGGGCATGCCGATGAAATTTCATGGTATGTAAATTATATCACTCCAGAAGGTTTGATATATGTTATCCGTAATGGAGGTAGCGATCATATTATCGCTCCATCCAAACGCGTAAACATCCACACAAAAAAAGGTATTGTAAAAGGTATTTTTGGCTGGCCAGCTATTCACACAAGATTAAAAGGTAAACAAGAAGACACGCCCAAATTAGATAATATTTTTATTGACGTTGGATGCAAAACTAAAGAAGAAGTTGAGGCATTAGGTGTTCATGTAGGTTGTGTGATTACTTATCCAGATGAATTCATGATTTTGAATGAAAACAATTTCGTTTGTAGAGCTCTTGATAACCGAATGGGAGGATTTATGATCGCAGAAGTTGCTCGTTTATTAAAAGAAAACAACAAAACGTTGCCTTTCGGACTTTATATCACAAACGCTGTGCAGGAAGAAATAGGTTTGCGTGGTGCGGAAATGATTACTCAAACTATAAAACCAGACGTTGCGATTATTACAGATGTGTGTCATGATACCACCACTCCGATGATCGACAAAAAAGTAGAAGGAGAATCTAAATGCGGGGACGGGCCAGTAATTTCTTACGCACCTGCCATTCAGCACAACCTAAGAGAATTGATTATTGAGGCAGCTGAGGAAAACAAAATCCCTTTTCAAAGACATGCCTCTTCTAGAGCTACCGGTACAGATACAGACGCGTTTGCTTACAGCAACGGAGGCGTACCATCGGCATTGATTTCATTAGCATTGCGCTATATGCACACTACCGTTGAGATGGTAAGTAAAGACGATGTTGAAAATGTAATTAAACTGATTTACGAAAGTTTACTAAAAATAGAAGATGGCGAAACTTTTAGCTATTTTAAGTAATTTTACAAACTACAACTAAAACAAAAGAGGTTCCCTATTTTTATGGCAACCTCTTTTTACATATTATGGACGAATACATTGAGCTTCTAGACAAGGACAAGAAACCAAATGGTGTACGATGCTTAAAATCTGAAGCACATAAAAATGGGCACCTACATGCTAGCGTGCATATATGGTTTTACACAAAAGACAAACAACTTTTAATTCAGCAAAGACACAGGAACAAAAATACTTTCCCAAACCTTTGGGATGTATCGGTAGCAGGACATATTGGCTACAAAGAACTTCCAATTATTGCAGCGCTTAGAGAAACAGAAGAAGAAATAGGCCTAATTGTATCAGAAAAAGAACTGAGAAATATAGGAACAAGCTCACACAAACATTTTCATAACGAAAACCTTATTGACAATGAGCTGCATCATATATACATATGCCCACTAACAGAGCAACTTGAAAATTTAAAAATTCAGGAAAGTGAAGTGGCAGCAGTAAAACTTATCCCTATCGATGCCTTTAAGTTCGAATTAAAAAACAATTCGGAGACGTATGTTCCTCATGGATTAGATTATTACAATAGAATATTTGACGCTATTAGACAATTTTCATCTTAAAAGATTATGAAAAACACCATTGCAGAAAGAATTGCAGACTTTTTAAAAAATTATCCTCCTTTCAACTTACTAACGAAAAAAGAACTTAAATCTATTTCGGAAGAAGTAGAAGTTTTATACCTAGAAAAAGGAAAATTCATTTTCAATGCTGAGTCAAAACCACTTGCCCATTTTTATATTGTAAACAAAGGAGCTGTCAAACTCACCATGCAAGAAGAGGAAAAGCAAAACATCATTGACATTTGTGATGAAGGGGATATTTTTGGATTAAGACCTTTAATGGTTAAGGAAAACTACATCCTAAACGCGGAAACAAATGAAGAATCAATTTTATATGGAATTCCTTTACACGTCTTTAAACCCTTATCCGAAAAAAACAAAAATGTAAAGAACTACCTTATCACTAGTTTTGCCTCTAACATAAAGGACACCTCTATTGTTGAAGGACGTGGAAATATATCCTCCTATATAAAAAAGGAGACAAACAATGATTTATTCAATCTTCAAAACGCAAAATTCACAAAAAAACCAATTACCTGTGAAGCAACAACAACTGTAAAAGAAATTGCTATTTGCATGAGAGACCAGCAAATTGGAGCTATGGTCGTTGCCAAAAACAAAAAACCTATTGGGATAATTACCAGTAAAGATCTACGTAACAAGGTAGCTACTGGAGATTTTAAAATAGAAAGCAAAGCACAAGAAATTATGTCGAGTCCTGTTATTACTTCAACAGAAGAAATAACAATTCCGGAAGCACATATTGCAATGCTGAAACACTCTGCTAGTCATATTTGCATCACCAAGGACGGAACCCCAAAGTCAAAATTAATAGGAATACTTTCTTTGCACGACTTGATTGTATCTTTGGGAAATAACCCATCCGTACTTATCAAAGAGATAAATAGAGCAAAGAAATCAAAACACTTAAGAACAATAAGAGAAAAGGTAGACCTCTTATTAAAAACATACCTAGAACAAGAACTTCCATTTCCTCATATCCTTAATATCATCTCTGAAATCAATACGGTTATCATCTCTAGAAGTATTGAATTATGCCTAAAGAAGATGGACAGTCCACCTCCAGTAAAATTCACATGGCTCGCTTTAGGGAGTCAAGGAAGGAAAGAACAACTTCTGATGTCAGACCAAGACAATGCTTTGATATTTGAAGATGTTCCGAAAACAAAATTCCAAGAAACCCAAGAGTACTTTATTTCACTATCTATAAAAGTGGTGAAATACTTAAATACGATTGGTTATGAGTATTGCCCTGCAGACATGATGGCTAGCAACCCTAAATGGTGCACCTCTTTAACAGAATGGAAAAAACAGTTTGACGACTGGATTATCAATCCTGATGGAGCAGGAACCTTGCTATCTTCTATATTTTTTGACTACGAATATATTTACGGAGAAAAAGATCTAACTGACAAATTAGGACGTAGCTTATTCAAAACCATCAATGAACACAAATACTTTTTATCTAAATTAGGTAAGGATGTAATTGACAAACCATCTCCTGTTGGTTTTTTCAGACAATTTATTGTAGAAACAAATGGAGATCACCAAGAAGCCTTTAATATTAAAATCAGGGCTTTGATGCCACTTATTGATGCTGCAAGAATTCTTATTTTATCTCATAACTTAAAAAACAGCAACAATACTTTAAACAGATATAAAAAATTAGCCGAATTAGAACCTCAGAACGAAGACCTATACAACTCTTGCGCTAGAGCTTTTAGAACTTTATTGAAATTCAAAACAGAACAAGGAATTCTCAATAACGACTCTGGAAAACTGATCAACTTAGAATCCCTAAGTAAAACAGAGAAACTGAAATTAAAAAGAGCTTTTAAGCCGATTAAAGAAATTCAAGAACTCCTTATTATTCGTTTCAATTTAAAACAAATGATGTAGTATGAAATTTCCTTTTTTCAATTTTAACAAAACGCAAGCTCCAGAATTCTGGAAAAGATATTCCGAACACTTCAAATCAAAAGAACAACGCACTATTAAAGAAACTAGGTTTATTGTTTTTGATACAGAAACCACTGGTTTTGATTTTAAAGAAGATAGAATCTTATGTATTGGAGCAACCGCCATCAAGGATAACAAAATCCTGATCAAAGATGGTTTGGAAGTATATTTACACCAGAGCGTTTTTAAAGCGGACACGGTAAAAATTCACGGAATTTTAAAATCTGAAAAAGTTAAAAAAGTTGAAGAAATTGAAGCGCTAATACAGTTCCTAGACTATATTAAAGACAGCGTACTTGTAGCACATCATGCTGGCTTTGATATTGGTATTATAAATAGAGCTCTTAAAAGACATAATCTTGGAAAATTAAAAAATGACGTTTTAGACACGGGAATCTTATTCAAACGCTCAAAACATATTGTAAATATAATTGACCCTAATAAAAAATACACGTTGGATGAGATCGCTCAAGAACTAAAAATAACCCCCAAAGACAGACATACTGCCGCTGGAGATGCATTTATTACAGGGTTGGCCTTTTTAAAAATCTTACCCAAACTAAATAAGGATGGTAACATGAAATACAAAGATCTTTTTATCAACCCACTGAACTATTAACAAAAAAAGCTTGAAGGAATCTTCAAGCTTTTTTTATTTCTATTGTAATAATTTAAAGAATTACATTGTCCATAATCTCTGTCACGACTTCTGGGTTTAATAACGTAGAAGTATCTCCTAAATTAGAAGTATCATTACTCGCTATTTTTCTTAAAATTCTTCTCATAATTTTACCAGACCTTGTTTTAGGAAGTCCAGATACAAATTGAATTTTATCTAATTTTGCTATTGCACCAATAGAACCGCGAATCAAATCATTTATTTCTTTTCTCAAGTCATCTTCAGAAGTGACTGATTCATCAATTTTTGTAACATAAGCATACAAAGCATTCCCTTTAACATCATGAGGGAACCCAACAACAGCACATTCTACAACATCCAAATGCTCATCAATTGCATTTTCAATTGGGGCGGTTCCTAAATTATGTCCTGATACAATCACAACATCATCTACTCTACCCGTAATTCTATAATTACCCATGGCGTCACGATACGCACCATCACCAGTAAAGTACATTCCTTCGTAAGCAGAAAAATAAGTATCCTTATAACGTTGATGATCCCCATAAATAGTTCTTGCAACTGACGGCCAAGGAGCTTTCATCGCCAATCTACCTTCAGCAGGAGAATCTAGTATTTCTTTTCCGTTCTCATCCATCAATGCAGGTTGAACACCTGGTAAAGGCATGGTTGCAAAGGTTGGTCTTAAAGGTGTAATACCCGCCATTGCAGAGATCATAATTGCACCAGTCTCAGTTTGCCACCAAGTATCCACAATTGGACAAGTTCCTTTCCCAATATTATCATTATACCAATGCCATGCATCTTCATTGATAGGTTCTCCAACAGAACCTAAAACTTTTAAACTTGACAAATCATACTTCTCTACCAAACTAATCGGATGCTTCGCCAATGCGCGAATTGCAGTTGGCGCTGTGTAAAAATGAGTCACTTTTAATTTCTCTACGATTTCCCAAAAACGACCATAGTCAGGGTAAGAAGGCACCCCTTCAAACATTACTGTAGTTGCTCCAGCAGCTAAGGGCCCATATATAATATAGGAGTGTCCGGTGATCCAACCTATATCGGCTGTACACCAGTATACATCATCCTCTTCATACTGAAATACATTCTGAAAAGTATAGGTAGAACCTACCATATATCCACCCGTAGTATGCACCATTCCTTTTGGTTTACCTGTAGAACCAGACGTATACAAGATGAATAGCATATCCTCAGCATCCATCTCTTCGGCATCACATTCAAAATTTTCTATTTTTTGCAGTTCATCAAACCAAAACACATCTCTACCCTCTTTCATTTCCGTTGGCTCCACTGTTCTTCTATATACGATTACCTTTTCTACAGAAGGACTATCTTCCAAAGCTTCATCACATACAGCCTTTAAATTGATAGGCTTTGTTCCTCTATATACCTCATTAGCTGTAATCAATAATTTACATTCAGAATCATTAATTCTACTTGACAAAGCAGAAGAAGAAAAACCAGCAAAAACAATGGAATGTACTGCACCTATTCTAGCACAAGCAAGCATTGCAATAGTCAATTCTGGAATCATAGGCATATACAAGCAAACTCTGTCACCTTTTTTAATACCATTATTTTTTAAAACATTCGCAAACCTAGAAACCTTCACGTACAATTGACGATAAGTAATATAACGAGACTCCTCATCCGGATTGTTTGGCTCCCATATGATGGCTGTTTTATTTCCATTTTTTTCTAAATGACGATCCAAACAGTTTTCAGTAATATTCAATTTACCACCTTCAAACCATTTTACTTCAGCATTTTCTTTGTCGTGTTTAAAAACAGTATTCCATTTTTTCCTCCAAGAAAACCCTTCAGCAATATCCCCCCAAAATTTTTCAGGATTCTCAACACTCTCAATATAATCTTCTTTATATTTTTTATAAGAATGAATTTTATCTACCATATCTTTTCAATTTATATTATTCATTAATTAATGATCAACAGCCTCTCCAGCTCCTGATGGAATTCTAATATTTTCTACAATTTCTTGCACATTATTTGGTGGAGCTGGCGTGAATTTTGAAATCACAAGGGATACCACAAAGTTCACAAGCATCGCAAAAGTTCCAAAGCCTTCCGGAGAAATCCCAAACCACCAATCTTCTTTTGATCCTCCACCAAACCAACCAAACTTAAATTTGGTCATATAGAACAACATCAACAAAACTCCAATAACCATACCAGCAATGGCACCTTCCTTATTCATCCTCTTATAAAATATTCCTAAAACTATTGCTGGAAAGAATGAAGCTGCAGCCAAACCAAAGGCCAAAGCAACTGTCGCTGCTACAAAACCTGGTGGATTTACTCCAAAATATCCTGCCAAAATAACCGCTAAAAAAGCTGAAATTCTTGCCGCAATTAATTCTCCCTTTTCAGAAATATCGGGTTTTACAATTTTCTTTATCAAATCATGCGATACAGAAGCTGAAATCACCAACAGCAATCCAGCAGCAGTAGACAAAGCAGCAGCCAACGCTCCAGCGGCTATCAATCCGATTACCCAATTTGGCAATTGCGCAATCTCTGGATTCGCCAAAACCATAATATCTCTATCTACAGTTAATTCATTCTGCTTTGCATCAGCAACATATTGAACCAAACCATCACCATTTTTATCTTCAAATTGCAATAAACCTGTTACTTCCCAGTTTTCAAACCAATCTGGCAATTCAGAATATTTTTTATTACTCACTGTTTCAATAAGATTTACCCTTGAAAATACCGCAATTGCAGGCGCGGTAGTATACAGTATAGCAATAAACAATAAAGCCCAACCTGCGGACTTTCTTGCATCACTCACCTTTTTAACGGTAAAGAATCTAACAATAACATGCGGAAGCCCTGCGGTACCAACCATCAAGGCAGCTGTTATAAAAAACAAATCCATTGTTGATTTTGAACCGGAAGTATATTCATGAAAACCAAGTTCTTTTTGCAAACCATCTAGCTTATCTAACAAGTAAACCCCATCAGAAGCTTCTGCTCCGAACCCAAACTGGGGTATCAAATTACCCGTCATTTGAAAACTTATAAAAATAGCAGGAACCATAAAGGCAAAGATCAAGACACAATATTGTGCTACTTGCGTGTAGGTAATTCCTTTCATCCCACCCAAAACAGCATAGAACAAAACAATCACCATGCCTATAAGCACCCCGGTATTGATATCCACTTCTAAATATCTAGAAAAAACCAAACCCACACCACGCATTTGTCCGGCGATATAGGTGAATGAAATAATCAAGGCACAAAAAACAGCAACGGTTCTAGCGATATTAGAGTAATACCTATCACCTATAAAATCAGGAACCGTAAACTTTCCAAATTTTCTTAAATAGGGGGCTAATAATAATGCTAGCAAAACATAACCACCAGTCCATCCCATTAGATAAACAGACCCGTCGTACCCACTAAAAGAAATCAAACCGGCCATTGAAATAAAGGAAGCCGCAGACATCCAATCTGCCGCTGTTGCCAAACCATTTGCAATTGGAGACACGCCTCCCCCGGCAACATAAAATTCTTTGGTTGAACCCGCTCTAGCCCAAACTGCAATACCTATATATAACGAGAAAGTAACCCCCACTAGAATCCAAATCCACAATTGTGCACTCATAATTTTATCTTTTTCAGTTTTATAATTTTATTCGTCTACTCCATATTTTTTGTCCAATTTTGACATGAGTCGTATATACATATATATAATGACTACAAAAGCATAAATGGAACCTTGTTGAGCAAACCAAAAACCTAGTTTAAAACCTCCAATTCTAAAATTATTTAATTCTTCTACGAATAAAATACCGCAACCATAAGAAACAACAAACCACACACTGAGTAAACCAGCTAAGTATATGAGGTTCTCCTTCCAGTATTTCTTTAAATCCTGTTTTGACATTAAGTTATATTTAGTTTGGTTAAAGCATAAAAATATAATTTTAATTCGAAATAAAAAGAAGCGGTTGCAAAAGAAACTAAAATACAACCCCTATTTGAAACAAATAGCTCCCTTTTATTTACAAACGAATTTAATATATGATACCTTTAATATAAAAAACACTCTATAAACAACAGTTTAAAAAGCACAAACTACACTCCACTGAATTTTTTAAGTATGTTTGCATTGAAATAATTGACATGAGTTATATTGACATCATAACAACCCATTGGGAAATTATAGTATCCTTTTTTGCTATTGCAATTTTATATGCATCAGTTGGTTTCGGTGGAGGATCGAGTTACCTAGCCATCCTAGCACTTACTTCACTTGCTTTTACAGAAATTAGAGCAACAGCACTTATTTGTAACATCGTTGTAGTTTCGAATTCTACTATACTTTATTATAAAAATGGCTTTTACAACTTCAAAAAAGTAATGCCCTTGGTAATAGCAAGCATTCCGCTCGCTTTTCTTGGTGGTTATCTACGTATTGAAGAAAGAATATTTTTCTTACTACTAGGATGCAGTTTACTCGCTGCAGCAATACTAATGCTTGTACGAAAGAAAAGCATAACACCGGAAAACATAAAACAGTCAAGCTTCCTGAAAAGTATTGGCTTTGGAGGAAGTATTGGTTTTATATCTGGGCTGGTTGGTATTGGCGGTGGAATATTCCTTGCACCGCTACTTCATCTTGCAAAATGGGACAACTCAAAAAAAATTGCTGCAACAGCCAGCTTATTTATTCTTGTAAACTCCATAGCTGGACTGGGCGGACAGTTATTCAACCCTAGCTTCACAATAGCCCCAACACTTACCATATTATTGGCGGTATCAACTTTTATAGGAGGTCAGATCGGAACACGCATAGGAATCAAGCTCATTTCTCCTGAAAACCTCAAAAAAGCAACGGCAGTACTTATTTTATACGTAGCATTTAAGATCATCTTTAAGTACTTATAAAAACCTGCTATTTTAAGGAAAAGCGGTCATTTTATATTGGAATAACCCCCTATTACGATACTTTTCTCTCCCACTGAGTCCCAAAACTAAGTACAAAACACGTAATTTATACATTTGAAAGTCACCTTACACCCCCATTAATCACTTGGAATACAATGTTTTCATATGATTTACTACTGCGTTTTCGCAGGTTTGAACAAAATCAATACTTCTTGTACTTAATTTAAAATAAAATATTTCAAATATTAATTTTTATCATATCAACAACAAAATTACACATTAACTCAAATTTCAACATGTTAATTGATGGTTAAGGATTAATTAATTGTATTATTCTTAAATTACGTAGGTGTTTTTTAACAACAACACTGTTTAAATACTTACTTTTTTACTGAATAAATTTGTAATTACGTAAAACTACGTATATTTGCCATGTATTAATCGAAACACAATTATCAATTTAAATTATCAAAAAATGAAGAAAATTATTTTATCAGCATTATTACTTGCAAGCGCAGTTACTTTTGCACAGGA
>NZ_JAQWGB010000213.1 GCF_029238425.1 Flavicella sp. | reverse complement strand
TCTTCATTTTCTTTGCAATAATTAGGGTAGCAAAATAGTAAATTTTGAGCCTTTATCAAGGGTGCTTTCTATTTTAATCTCTCCTTGGTTCTTTTTGATGAGGGTTTGACATAAAATCATACCAAGACCCACACCTTCTGCGCGGTCAATTTTATCGATAGATAAATCTTTTAAATTTCTTATTTTTTCAAGATTTTCAGGATGGATTCCGATACCGTTGTCTTTGATACGTACAAACTTTTTATGGTCTTTAGTGGTCCCACAGGTAACTTTGATACGGCCGCCTTGTGGTGTGTATTTGATGGCATTGTCAACAAGGTTACGGATCACAATTTTTATGGATTCTATATCTATTTCTATATTGACTTCTTCTAAAGCTGTTTCTAGTTCTATATTTCTGGCCAGTGCAATATTTTTAAAATCATACAGCACATGTTCCACTAAATTGTGTAAAGGGTATTCCGTGGGTACAAATACCATTTGATTGTTTTGTTCTAAAGACCAGCTAAGTACATTGTTCAATAGCTTGTAGGTGCTTTCTGTTAAAATAAGCGCCTTGTTGTTGGTGCCATTGATAGCTTCTAGATCTTCTTTTTTTATTTGCCTAGCCAAGCGCTTGTGCAATTTACCAAGAGTATTGATAGGACTCCTTAAATCATGTGAAACTACAGAGAATAAATAATCTTTGGTTTTGTTGGCAGCAGTTAAGTCTTCTTTTTGTTGGGTAATCAATTTGTTTTGGGCAGTTCTTTGTTTGTAGAAAAACCAAAGCACTAGGATAAATATAATTAAAAACGAAATCCCAATGATCAAAGCATTTCTTTGCGTTTTCTGGCGTTTTACCTTTTCTCTTTCTACGGCAATTTCTAATTCTTTTTGAGCAACAGCGACTTCTTTTTCTTTTTCAGTGAGTTCCCAAATTCTGTCTCTGTTGTGTATAGAGTCTTTCCAATTATAGGCTTCCAAATAATACTTATTGCTGGCTTGGTAGTTTTCTCGATTCTTCTCAATCACGGCCATGTTTAAAGTGGTAGATTCCTTCCAGGTAAAATCAGAATAATGCTGGGCTAATTGATATGCCTCAATGAATAGAGGGATTGCTAAATCATCTTTGTATTGACCATAATATACATTGGCCATAGCTTGTAAAGAATTTAAGCGAGTGAGTGTGTCGTTTTTATCCTTGATCAGTTCGGCCTCTTGTTTTAAATAATACTCTGCCTTGTCATTTTGGGTTAGAGAATTATGGGCTAATCCAAGGTTGTGGTAGACTTTTCTTTTTTTGCTTATTCTTTCAAAAGAAAAATTTTCTAACCAAATGGTGTAATATTTTATTGCTTTTTCGTATTCTTCAATGTGTAAAAAGCAATATCCTAAAGTGTTGTTTTTTAAGCTTTTAAATATTGTATCGTTTGAGATGTTGTAAGTGCATTCTATTGCTTTTTTGAAAAGCTTTTTTTTTAGAGCGCTAAAGCTTTGGTAATAATTTAAAAGGTCTTTTTCGGATTGTGTTGTAGCAGTTAACAAAGCTTTTGCCGTATAGACATAAAGTGAATCGAATTCTTCCTGTTTGTAAAAATCTACAGAACGACAAAAGAGCTCATTATCTGTTTGTTCACAAATAGCTTGAGCTCTTAAGTCTATTGGGTTAGAGTTTTTTGCAAGAATATCTTCTTGAAAAAAACAAAAGCTCCATAGTATTAATATATATAGCTTAACCAATACTGTTTTTTTATTTATGCTTGACCTGGTCCTTCAGGTTCATAAGGAGTTGTAACAGTTCCTCTATCAGTTCCAGGGTCAAGGTCTTTATCACGAACAATAATAGCTTCAACAGGTGCTGTGTTGTCTAATAACGTGTATTCAAACTGAACTTCAACTTTGTTAAAAGTAGCTTGTTCTTCTGGTGCATCGTAAATAATTTTAAAATCTCTACAAGTAACACCCTCTTTAATTTCAGTATTGATATTTGCAATTTTTTCGTTGTAGCGTAATGCAACTTTTTTGTTAATAGGGAAACCGCTTTGTAGTTGCTTTGGAGTTAAATTTTTTCTTTTTTCAGCTCCAATATAACTTACAATATTAACAATATACGTGTTAGGTATGTTTTTATCTTTTAAATAGATATTCACTAGTGGTTCTTGTGAAACACCATCTCCTTGGCCTAAATCTTTTTTTCCTACCTTACTATAAAGTAATGTGAATTCTAAATCTCCAATTTTAGTTGGCGCAGTGGCAACTTCTTTTTCTGTAATCATTTTTAAGTTTTTAAGGGTTTTAAATAAGAGGGACGATCCCTCCACAAATATAGTGATACAAGTTTAATTCAAAAGAAATAATCGCACAATTACTATAAATAATGATTTTTGAAAACCCCTATAAATAGCTAGTAAAAACAAGGGATGCACTGAGTTAGTTATTAACTACAGTTATTCCTTATTTTCATACGTTTACGACTTAATGTATGAGCCAGGATAAACTAGTAATATATTTGTGTAACTGTAAAAAGTTAACGTAATCTTAGGGGTAGGATTGTTAACAGCTCGAGTATAATTTTATATTCGAGCTTTTTTTATTACTTTTATGTCATTAAAGAAATTTTTTCAAAAACGCTTATGTTTTAAAAACATGCGTTTATGCCTCAAAAGAATAGGCTAAGTACATTGTTGCAGTTTGTGCAATAACATTTGTTAATTTAGTGTGAAATTGCTAAGGAAATTAACAAAGATTGCTATGAAAGAGTTTTTAAACAAGTTATCTTAGGGGTAGGATTACTGTTTAATTCGGTTGCTTAATGCAGCCGAATTTTTTTTGTGCTACTCCCATTCCAAATATTTATCTTTTTGAATACGTACCAAATCCGGCGCTTCTTCATTTAAAGGAGTTCCATTGATGACTTGGTTGTATTTATTTTTGACTTATTCTTCTTGTTTTTTAGGAAATGCATCTTTTGGGAAATCCTTGATGTATACATCTTGATGTGGGTATGGAATTTCGATCCCATTCACTTTGAATTTATTGTAGATGGCAATAGAAACATCACTACGTGCGCTCAATCCATTTTCATTTTGTACCCAAAATCTAAGTTTGAAATTTAAAGAGCTGGTTCCAAAATCGTTCAATAAAGGAAGTGGAGCCGGAGTACGTAGCACTTTATCACTGCTCAAAGCGGCTTCTGCTAAAATTTTAATCACAATATTAGGATCGGCAGCATAGGTAGTTCCTACCACAATTTCCAATCTTTTCACTTTGTTAGAAAGGGTCCAGTTGATAAGGTTGTTAGAAATTAAGTTGTTGTTTGGTACAACCACCTCAGCTCCATCAAACGTGGTGATGCTAGAAGATCTTACACCAATTCTATTGACGGTTCCTAGTAAATTATCTACCTCAACGGTGTCTCCAGGAAAAATAGGTCTTTCAAAAACAAGAATTAGTCCGGATACAAAATTGGAAATAACCGTTTGCAAACCAAAACCAATACCCAAACCAAGTGCACCGGCCATCAAGTTAAATTTACTTAAATCGATACCCAAGGAAGAAAGTGCTAGCATGATTCCGAAACCAATGATAAAATAACGCACCACTAAAGAAATGGCAGCTGGAACTCCTTTTGGTAATTTTATGATATTAAAAAGTCGGTCCGTTTCACCGAAGGTAAAAGAAACCAAACGTGTAATGATAAAAGAACCACTTAAAATTAGAATAAAGCTAACCACCGCACCAAGCGTAAAAGTTAAGTCGCCAATTTTATAAGGATCAGATAAAATATCATCAAAAAATTCAATGACGTAGTTTAGAACATCAATGAGTTTTAGGAATATCAAACTCCCTAAAAGGGTCATGATAATTCTAATAATTTTAGATGCTTTACGCTGACTTTTCTTTTTGAGTTTTACATCATAACCAACTTGTCTGTTGTAATGCCTGTGAATTACAATTACAGAAATGCTATTGATAATAAGTAGTATATAATAGAACAACATGGTGATTACGGCACCACTGATACATATTTTAAGCGTGGTTTCCGTAAGGTTGGTGTATCCTAAAACATTTGAGATGATTGCAATGGCTGCAACAACGTAGAGTGTAGGCGTTAATTTTTGAAGATACCTGCTAAAGTAGCCAATCTTCATTTTTTTAGCGGTGATTTTGTCAGGTCTAATAATCGCTGTTGCAATGATAACCATAATACTCATTGCTAATAAATACAATTTGTACTGCCCAATAGTTAACCATAAGTAGGTTTTTAATAAATCTAAAATATAGACGGCGACTATAAAATATAAGGCTTTGTAATAATGCGGATTTAGATTTGCTTTTACCAATGGGATGATGACAATCAAAACGGAAATTGACAAACAATCATCAAACAACTTAGGTGTATTGATAAATGTGTATTTGGCTGTAACTATTGCTGCAAACAAAATAGTAGACAGTGTAAAGTCTTTTAAGTTATCGCGTGCACGAGTAATTTCAAAGCCCGTTTCATAAATTTTACTTCTAGATAAAGTTCTTTTGATGTACAGGATCAATAAAGAGATGAATATGACTAAAAAAGTGAATAGATTTAATTGCTCTTCACTGTTTTTAAGAAGCTGTAAAAAATCTTTGATGTTTTTAGAGATAGATTCGGAGTTCTCTCGTCGTATTTTTTGATTTTTGGTCGATTTAAAACTTACTTTCCAAAGCGGTTCATGTCTTAGGTAAAAAAGATTGTAAACATTTGAGTTTTTCAAATCGCTCAACTGGACAATCACATCTTTAGAACTTGTTATTTGTTTGCTGATTTTTGATTCAAGTTTTAATAAATCATTGTTTTCATTGATGATATGCTTTTCTAGTTTGCTTACCTCATCTAAAACAGATTTTACATTTTTTAAAACTTCATAGGGGATTTTATTTTCTTTGGAATTGTCATAGGTCAGCTTCCATGTTTCCTTATCAAAAGAAATTTTTTCTTTGATGCTGTTGTTGTTTTTAGCAAACTTATTGACATCCGATTGCCAAATAGTTAGGTAATCTATATAACCATTCCATTTTTTGATTAAAATATTTATTTTTAATCTATTCGGGTTTGCTTTTATAAATGCCTCTGTGTCTTTTCGCTGATCATTTATAAACTTAGAATAAATAGGCAACAAAGAATCTATTTGAGCTAAATCCTTGTTTTTTTCAAGTTCACTTTGAGTATTTTTTAGAGATTCCTTTTCAGATTCAATTTGATCAACTATATCAATAGTCTCAATAAATGTGGGCTTTACAACAGCCGTAGAATCTTTGGAAGTACTGTTTCCTTTCTGTGCTTGTGTTACAGGCGTAATAGCCACAAAAAGAAAAATAAAGAGGACTAAAAATTTTAGGTGGTTTTTCATAGTGTTAGGTTCTAACTAAAATTAAGCATTTATTCTAATGGGAAGCCATTTTTTTAAAGTAGCACATCTCCAAAGCCATTCTACAGGTCCGAATTTAAAATAACGAAACCATAGATTGCTATAGAGCAGCTGAAAGGCTAGCATACCGCATCCAATATAATAAATAGATTCTAAAGATAATAATCCAAAAGCTTGAAAGGTGTGGGCAAATGGATAAAAAATTAAAATTCCCAATACAGTTTGACCGATATACGAGGTCAATGACATTCTACCGTATTTTTTAAGTCCGTTAAATACAAAAAATGCAGGCCACATGTCAACTAAAATAGCAAGGAAACAAATGTAAAACATGCTTAGGTTTATCTGAGCAGTTTCGTGCAATAGCCTAGCACTTACTTGGTACCAGTTTTTAGAAAATTCTGCGGCACTACCTTTGAAAAAAGTAGAAGCATAGGTTAAGCCGATTCCTAATATACCAAACAGCAATGCATTTTTCCATTTTAAGGCACCTGTTTTAAAGAATTGAATGTTGTACAAATGAGAACCAAGAAAAAAGAGTCCGAGTATTTTAAGTGGTCTTCCTGAGGGAATAAAATCATACCAACGCCATAATAAGTTATGTAGATTTACTCTTATGGCATCTAAGAAATTAGTGCTTTGAAAAGCGTTGACTACAGCATCTGGAGTCATGTCGGGGTATTGCTTGATGGCAGTTTTGGTGACATTCGGTAATTCCGAGGCAAAACTTAACATATAAACAATATCTAAAAGTACAGGAGTAAAGTAAAAAAGTGCTCCGTAGTGTAGTAGTTTTTTAGGGTCTACATTTCTCATGGATAAAAGAATCATACCGGTTAAAGCATATAGTGTTAAGATATCTCCCGACCAAAAAGTGGCATGGATGATTCCAATCACCAACAACAAGCACATTCTTCTAAAATACAAAGGAGGGAAGAGTGGGTTGTCTCTGTTTTTACTCACCTGCATATAAAAACCAATCCCAAATAGAATTGAGAAGATGGTATAAAACTTGGTATCAATAAAAAACTTTAAGAAGTAGTAGATGCTGGCATCTGTTTCAGAATTCCCTATAGTGTTGATGGCTTCTGACGGGAGGAATTTATAACCACTCCAACTTAAAATATTTGCAAATAGTATCCCAGAAAGCGCAAATCCACGTAAAATGTCTAAAAATATGATTCTGTCTTTAGCAGCAGTAGGTTGAGTTGATTTGGGCATTGTTGCGTTGTTTCAAAGGGATTACAATGAAAGCGAATATACTGCTTTTGTGCTTGGAATTAAAAACGGATGGAGTAGAATATTTGATTATTATCAAGTTATTTACCTTAGTTGGTGTTTGGTCATCATATTAAATATAAAAATGATAATTTTACAAAAATTTGAGATTTTAATACAATGAACAAAAGAAGAGTTGGTAAAGCATTGAGAAGAATAAGCTTGCTGCCAAGAAATAAATATTTGTTTTATTATTTAGCTAATAAACTTCACCACTTTTATTTAAAGATTATTAAATCTAAAAAGGTGGCGTATCCATCTACGATTATGTTAGAGTTGAATAATCATTGCAACCTAGCATGTACTACATGTCCTAGAGAGTATGATTATGGTAAAGCAATGGATAAAGGTAGAATGGATATGACTAGGGCTAAAGAAATCATTGATGAAATGTGGCCTTATTTAGATTCCGTTGGATTGACCGGGATGGGAGAAACTTTTATCTATAAAGAGATAGAAGAGATTGTTGATTACATCAAAGCGAAAAATAAAGGTATTATAATTTCAGTGTCAACAAATGCTGTGTTGCCTAATTTTATTGAATTGGTTAAAAAGGTAATTGGGAAAATAGATACCATTCAGATTTCGATAGATGGATTGAATGAAGTCTACGATTCGATTAGGATCAATGCTGATTTCAATGAACTTGATGAAAACATTAAGTTGATGTCTAAATTATGTGCGGGTACAACCACAGATTTAATGTTGAATATGGTGGTTACGGAAGAAAATCATCATCAGATGGGAGAACTTGTAACATACGCGGATACATCTGGAGTTAAATACATGGATTTTTCATTGTTTAATTTAGCCTCGGTTACTGATATAGATCAATCTTATTATGATTTGTATAAAAGCGAAGTCTTTTTAAAATCTGTTGGTGTCTTGAACGATACCATGAAAACTGTGAAATCAGTTGAGGTGTTGCAAAGAAATTTTAAAACAGAAAATAGCTTTCAAAAATGCCCACTTCCTTGGAGTCATTTTTATATTAGTTGGGATGGATATATTCCTCCTTGTTGTGCGAAACCCTTTCCAAAGGAATTAAATTTTGGAAATGTTTTTAGTAATAAAGTGATTGATATGCTGAACTCTGAAAGTTATCAGCAGTTTAGAACCATGTGGTACGCGAATGAAACTCCTGACTTTTGTAAGAAATGTAATTTTGTAAACGTAGAGCCAGTAAAAGAAGAGAAGTTACCAGTTATTGAAAAAATCAGCAATGCTTCTGAATTCAAATCGGTTTTACCTTCGAAGGAAAACGAGGTTCAGTAGGTTATATAAATTAGAAGTTTAATGGATCGCTTTGGAATGATGAGCTGTGTTTTCATTTAATTGAGAACTCAAATCTTTGTTATTTTTTCCACTTGATCCCACAGCCCATACTTGGGAGTTCTTTTCCTTGATGTTGCTTTCCTTGAAGCAATAAATCCAGGGCTGTAATTAAATCTTTACCTGTAACGGGAATGTCATTTCCGGGTCTAGAGTCATCTAGCTGACCATGGTAATGAATTTGTAAATCTTTATCAAATAGAAATATATCAGGAGTACAGGCTGCATCATATGCTTTGGCTACTTCTTGAGTTTCATCAAATAGATAAGGAAAAGGATAGCCAACGGATTCTGACAATTCTTTCATTTTTTCAGGACTGTCTTGTGGATAGTTTTCTACATCATTACTACTAATGGCGATAAAATTAATTCCTTTTTTTTCATAGTTGTTTGCCAATGATACCAAAAATTCATTGATATGAATGACATAAGGGCAATGGTTGCAAATAAATAAAACGAGCGTACCTTTATTTCCTTTTAACTGATTCAAAGAATTGATTTCTTTAGAAACTACATTGAACAATTTGAAATCAGGAGCAGTTTTGTCAACTGAAAAAGGATTGGATGCTGTTAAGGCCATTGTATTTGTTTTTTACAAATATAAGGGATGGATATTTTTTATTCTATTTAAATGGAGAAATAGAGGTAGAGAATAAAATAAATACCCAAAGCTTCTAATTATGGGTAAAAAAAAGGCACCCCATAATGGAGTGCCTTTTAGATGATGTTGTTTGATTTTTATGCCAAATAATAATTGATAGATTCCTCTACCAATACAATATCTACTTTACAGTCAATTTTATATTTAGCAATAGCTTCTAGTAAAACAAAGTTTACTTGTCCACCTACATTCTTTTTATCGTGTTTTAAATAGTCAAAGACAGGAGCGTAATCTTCTTTTGTAATAGGCACTTTCCCAAATAAATCTAAGACATAAGATTTCAAATCAGCAACTGTTTCTTCTGGGAAGCCAAATAATTTGTTAGAGATATAGGCTTCTGTAACCATCCCTAAAGAAATGGCTTGACCATGGGTCAATGTTTTTTTGTGATCTGACTCTAAAAAGTAAGATTCTACAGCATGCCCAATCGTGTGACCATAGTTTAAGATTTTTCTTAAGCTTGATTCTTTCTGGTCGGCAAGTACAACTTCGTTTTTAATTTCTACCGAACGGTGAATTAGGTAGGCTACATTCTCCAAGTTGTTGTTTCTAACATCGTTATACAAGTCTAAATCATAGATCAAACCATGTTTGATAACTTCGGCTGTACCAGATATAATTTCTTCAGTAGATACTGTTTTCAAATAATCCAAATCAATCAAAACCATTTCTGGATCAGAGAAAACACCAATTTGATTTTTTAGAACTCCTAAATCTACTCCAGTTTTTCCTCCAACAGAAGCATCTACCATACTTAATAAAGTGGTTGGTATGTTAATAAAAGTAATTCCTCTTTTGAAAGTAGAAGCGACAAAACCTCCCATATCAGTGATAACGCCACCACCAAGGTTGATCATCAAACTTTTTCTGTCAGCACCCAATTCAGTCAATACATTCCATAGGCCAGTACAGGTATCAAGGTTTTTGTTTATTTCACCTGACTCAATTTCTACGATCTCAATAGTAAGATCTGTAGCCATTTCTGCCATCAATTTAGGTAGGCAATCCCTGTTTGTATTTTCATCAACTAAAACAAAAATTAATGAGTGACTGCTATTTGCTAAATAGTTGTTCAGTTCTTTGTAAGAATTTTCTTGAAAGTGGACCTGACAGCTAGTAGATTGTATGGATTTCATGTGTTTTAATTTGAATTGCAATATTACATATTTCTGTTTAAATTTTAACTAAGCAATGAACTCAAATTCGACTTTCTAATTGAATCATATGAAAATTATATTTTTTAAGTTGAAAACACTTCTACTGATCTTAATTTGTATCATTTGTAATTATTAGGTTAATGCCGGCTCTTTTTATCTTGATTTTCTAGTTTTAGAAGTGTTATTAGTTAAATTTTTTATGTGAACTTTTGGTGTTGAAACAGACAAAAATTTTTAATTAAATAACATTTAATTCACAAGTTGACTTCTGCTTATAACTACATTTACAATCCTATTTAGGATTAAAATTTAATTAAATATTTAAAAGTGATGAACACGTTATTTACAGATATTAGTTTTCAGAACATGATGAGTGTTGCAAACCGTTATGGGCTAAGCTCAAATGCAATTGTTGATTTAACAAACGCTCTAATGGGGAGTAATGGTACAATGGCGCAGTTTAATATTCCTGAATTAGGAGGTGGTGGACAATGGATGCTAGGGGGCATGACTATGGTAGGAGATATGTTTAATTATCAACTTAAGAGCACTGTAGATGGTTTGTGTGTTGAATTGTCGAACCTTATCAATCAAGGGAACATCCAATATAAGCCATTGCCAAAATTTGACAATGAATCTAATTTTCAAAATGGAACAAATGGAAATTGGTGGGGCAATCTTGGTTTTCCAAATTCGACAGGGAGCCAGAATGGAACAAGTTATGCTATATTTTCTAACATCAATCGTTTGGCAATTTTAGAAAATGGAAATGTTAGTATATTTGATACTCTAGATCACCAAATAGGTGGAGTAGGACAACAGCAAGGAGGTAATTATTCAGTCACTTTTACTAGTCAGTATGGAACGGTAGACTTATCTACTTTACCAATAGTTTCTGATGGAAATGATAATGTTAATAAGGAAGTTATTGAGGAAATTGCTGAAGAATCAAATGTTCTTGAGAAAGAACCTGAAGTAATAGACAAGAATATTGACCTTGAGACATCTACAATTGATCCATTTCAGGAGGAAGATATATTCTTAAAAATTGAAAAGTTAGCAGATTTAAAAAATAAGGGAATACTTTCAAAAGAAGAATTTGATACGAAGAAATCAGAATTGTTAAGCAGATTGTAGACCAAAATTATATAATTAAAAATCCCCCAAAGTGCATGTTGCAGTTTGGGGGATTTTACTTTAAAATTTTGGTTTAGGATAAAAATTCTTTCTCGATACTAATACTTATTGCGGTAATTTTATTGATGGTATCTTCAATAAAACAAGAGAAACTTCCTTCAATTTCATCGATAGACATGTATTTGTATTCCGATCTTGTTTTGCTAATTAAAAATAAGCTAGAATCTTTTTCTTTACTTCTAGATAAGATTTTTATATTCTTTTCTGTATTATCTAAACTAGAAAGTATTGATCTAGGACATGAAGGGTTTAGTACTAAAAACTCCAAAGTATCTGTAATTACTGGTGCTTTTTTGTAAAAGCGTTTCATCATATCAAAAGACTGAATACATTTTAATAATGTTGTCCATTCATAACTATTGTTGAAGCTGTCATAAATCTCAGATTGAGATGATTTAGCATCAATGTATTTTGTATTGATAATCCTAATTACTTGAGTTGCCTTTTCTAAGTTGATGCCTAAAGTTATAATAGCATAGGTTTCATCATGAATTAAAGTTTCAATTATTTTACCTCTTAGTCTAGCAACTTCTTTCGTTATTTTTGATGTAAATTCATCCAATCCTTTGCTCACAAATAAATCAACATCATAGTTTTTTATATAATAATACAATTCATTGATGGATCTAAACAGTTCCATTGATAATAAGTCTCTAGCACTACTTGCATTCTCTCTAGCGTATTTAAAACAATTTAATATGGAGAATTCATTTTCTGGGTTTAAGGCAACATCAAACAATACTTCTTGCTCGTTTAACTCGTCATCGCTATCAATTACGGTATCGTTTACCATATATAATATTGATTTTAAAACAAATTGCCTAGATTGTGAAACTTCATTAGGAGCATCTAATGAAGAAAAATAATTCACGTTTATAAATCGAGCGATATGCTCGGTTCTTTCAAGGTATCTACCCATCCAAAATAAGTTATTGGCTACTCTTGCTAACATATATTTTTTATTTTTTTAATACCCAAGTATCTTTTGAACCACCCCCTTGTGATGAGTTCACAATTAAATTCCCTCTTTTTAAAGCAACTCTTGTCAAACCACCTTTCAATACAAACTCTTTGTCTTGTCCTAACAATGTAAATGTTCTTAGATCTACATGTCTTGGTTCAAAATCTTCTGTTTCATCTATATAAGTTGCATGTGTTGATAATGACATTATCGGTTGTGCAATATATTTTCTAGGATGCGCTTGGATCACTTTTTTGACAGCTTCTATTTCCTTTTTTGTTAGTTTACTACCTATGGATATACCATATCCACCAGATTCATCAACAGGTTTTATTACCAGTTTATCAATATTATTAACTACATAATCCATTTCTTTAGGATCGCTACAGTGGTAGGTATGTACGTTATTTAAAATAGGGTCTTCATCTAAATAATACTTGATGATTTTTGGCATAAATGTGTAAATTGCCTTATCATCGGCAACACCTGTACCTGGTGCATTTACCAGACATACATTTCCTTTTTTATAGGCCTGAAATAGGCCAGGGACTCCTAAAACGCTTTTAGGGTTGAATTGTAAAGGGTCAATAAATTCATCATCAATTCTTCTATAAATGACATCTACTTTTTTAGGACCATATATTGTTTTCATGTAAACGAAATCATTTTCTACAAAAAGATCTCTACCCTCAACCAATTCGATACCCATGGCTTTTGCCAAGTAAGAATGTTCGTAATATGCGGAGTTATATATTCCTGGTGTAATAACCACACAAGTAGGGTTGTCTACACCTGTAGGTTTTACGGATTCCATTATTCCGAGTAAGTTCTCAGCGTAGTTATCCACGGTATAGGCAGGGTAATGTTTAAAAGCACCAAATAAATTTCTTTTCAATGCATCTCTATTGCTTATTACATAACTAACACCAGAAGGACATCTAATATTGTCCTCTAAAACATAATATTCTCCATCAGAATGTTTGATTAAATCAGTTCCTGAAATGTGATTGTAAATACCACCCGGAACCTCTAAGCCATTCATTTCTTTCAAATAGTTTTCCGATGAGGATATCATATCTAAGGGTACTATACCATCTTTGATAATTTGTTTTTTCGAATATAAATCAGTCAAAAATAAGTTTAAGGCTTTGCTACGTTGAAGCGCCCCAGTCTCTATATGACTCCACTCTTTAGCCGAAATAATTCTTGGGAACAAATCAAACGGAAAAACCTGTTCTTGAACATCTTTTTCATTGTAAACTTGAAAGGTAATTCCTTGATTCAGAAAGGAAGTTTTGGCCTTTTCGTTTAACTGTTGAAAATCATCAATTTTATATTCACTAAATAAATTAAATAGCGTTTTGTAGATGTTTCTTACTTCTTGCTTTTCAGAGAATATTTCATCATAAAATGTTGAATTTTTATCGTATGATGAAAATATGGGCAATTTTTTATGTGCACTCATTTACATTATTTTAAAAAGTTAAAGTTAGAGAATATTAACAAACTTGAATAAATATATTAACATACAAAAAGATGTTTTTTAACAGTTTAATAATGGTAGCGAATTAGGATATTTGATTTTTTAATATTCATCACTCTTATTTACGATTATTTAACTTTTATGTTGATAAATATGTATATTTATTAACATAAACATTGAGTTAACCTCTTTAATATGGTGCTTAAATATAAAGTAAAAAACAAAAAAAGCAATTTCACTATTTTAGCAATCAGAAGTAGGTTTGCTTTGTAAATTGCAAATAGAAAAATTAAAAATACACAATGGCATTAAAAGTTGTAATTTCTCACAAAACTAAATACAAATACGATCGTTCCGTAAGTCTTTCTCCACATATTTTTAGATTGCGGCCTGCACCTCATAGTAGAACACCCATAGAATCTTATTCTTTGAAAATTTTGCCAGAAGACCATTTTTTCAACTGGCAGCAAGATCCGTTTGGTAATTATCAAGCAAGAGTTGTGTTTCCAGAGAAAACTACTGAAATGTCTATTGATGTTGAAATTGTTGCAGATTTAAAAACGATAAATCCCTTCGATTTTTTTGTAGAAGAAAGTGCCGAAGAATATCCTTTTGAATACTCTGATGATTTAAAAAAAGAGTTGCATCCCTATTTAGAAATCAATGACAAAAGTGATTTGATCAATGACTTTGTAAAGTCGGTAGATCATACTGCTAGAAAGACGATTTATTTTTTAATAGATTTAAATCAAAAAGTTTATGATTATTTAAGTTACAATATCCGAATGGAGCCGGGTGTACAAACTCCTGAGGAAACACTAGAATGTAAAACAGGATCCTGTAGAGATTATGCATGGTTGTTGGTAGAAGCAGCACGTCATTTAGGATTTGGAGCACGATTTGTTTCAGGTTATATCGTACAATTAAAAGCAGATGAAGAGTCCTTAGATGGCCCTTCAGGTCCTGCGGAAGATTTTACAGATTTGCATGCATGGGCAGAGATATATTTACCCGGTGCAGGATGGATTGGTTTTGATGCTACTTCTGGTTTATTGGCAGGAGAGGGACATATTCCTTTATCGTGTACACCACATTACGATAGCGCAGCAGCAGTAACTGGATTATCAGATAAATGTGAAACAGAATTTGAATTTGAAAATTCCGTAACAAGAATTTTAGAGTCTCCAAGAGTAACAAAACCTTATACACAAGAACAATGGAAAGCCATTGAAAAGTTAGGTCATAAGGTAGAAAAAGATTTAGAAAAAGGAGATGTTCGTTTGACTATGGGAGGAGAACCTACTTTTGTTTCAATAGACGATATGGAAGCTCCTGAATGGAACACAGATGCAGATGGACCTCATAAAAGGAAACTAGCTGATGATTTAACCAAACGTCTTTTAGATAAGGTTGCAAAAGGAGGTATGTTACATCATGCGCAAGGAAAATGGTATCCAGGAGAGCCATTACCTCGTTGGGAGATTCAATTGTATTGGAGGAAAGATGGCAAGAAAATTTGGCACAATGAAAAATTGCTGTCTTGTTTGGCAGAAAATACATTTGTCCAAGAAGGAAGTGATAAATTATTTTTAGATACACTTAGTAAGTATCTAAATGTAACAAGCGAGCATATAATTCCAACTTATGAAGATGCTTTTTATATGCTTTGGGAAGAAGGAAATATTCCTGTTGATATTGATATTACCAAAGATAATAGTGAAGACTTAGTAAGAGAACGATTGGCTCAAATTCTAGAGCAAGGAACAGATAAGGCAGTAGGTTATGTATTGCCACTAAATAAATCTGGAGATCAATGGTTTACGAGTGAATGGGTGTTTAGAAGAAAATATATGTTTTTAACACCTGGAACTTCACCCGTAGGTTTAAGGCTGCCGCTAAGTTCTTTAGAGGCAAAACCAGAATATGGTGTTTTCCCTGTATATGAGCCGGATTTATTTAAAAAGAATAAAAAATTACCAAGTTTTAAAAGGCTGGTAAGTTTAAGATATAAAGATTTTTGCGAGAATGGTTTAGATCTTAATAAGCCTAAGTTCTTTGTAAGAACTGCGATTTCTGCGGAAATTAGAGATAACAAATTGTATTTGTTTTTACCACCACTTGATTCTATTGATGCGTTTTTAGATTTAATTGCATCTATTGAAGCAACATCTAAAGAATTGAATATTCCTGTAATATTAGAAGGGTACAATCCACCTCATGATAATAGGGTGGAATCTATGAAAATTACACCAGATCCAGGTGTTATTGAAGTAAATGTACATCCCATGAAAAGTTGGGGAGAGTTGGTAGAAAATACCATGAATTTATATGATGAAGCAAAAAAATGTAGACTTGGAACAGAAAAGTTTATGTTGGATGGTAAACATACAGGTACCGGTGGAGGAAATCATGTTACGCTAGGTGGAATTACACCTGCAGATAGTCCGCTATTACGTAAACCAAGTTTGCTAAGGAGTTTGCTTACTTTTTGGCAGCATCATCCTGGATTGACCTATTTATTTTCTGGCTCTTTTGTTGGAGCCACAAGTCAGGCACCAAGAATTGACGAGGCTAGAATGGAAAACTTATATGAGT
The DNA here is from genome assembly GCF_029238425.1 of Flavicella sp. Lineage (GTDB taxonomy): Bacteria > Bacteroidota > Bacteroidia > Flavobacteriales > Flavobacteriaceae > Flavicella. Next base: position 9,075 of record NZ_JAQWGB010000213.1, on the reverse strand, counting down.
TGGAAATTGCCTTTAGTCAGATTCCTAAAGATGGAGAAGTTCCTTTTTGGCTGACAGATAGATTGTTTAGGCATTTATTGACGGATTTAACAGGTAACACACATAGAGCAGAGTTTTGTATCGATAAATTATATTCACCAGATTCTTCAACTGGAAGATTAGGGATATTAGAATTAAGAGGTTTTGATATGCCTCCTCATCCTCAAATGAGCTTGGTGCAAATGTTATTAGTACGTGCCCTTGTTGCTTGGTTCTGGAAAAAACCATACGAGCATAATTTAGTGCGTTGGGGAACAGAATTACATGATAAATTTTTGATAGAGCATTTTGTAAGAGAAGATGTTAAAGATATCGTTCAACAACTGAACAAGGCAGGATATAAATTTCAAGAAGATTGGTTTGATCCATTCTTTGAATTTAGGTTCCCTTTACATGGAATGGTAGATATAGGCGATATTCATTTAGAGTTGAGAGCGGGAATAGAACCATGGAATGTTTTAGGGGAAGAAATGACCGGAGGTGGTACTGCGCGTTATGTAGATTCTTCATTAGAGAGATTGCAAGTAAAAGTTTCTAATTTTGTTAGTGATCGCTATGTGTTAACCTGTAATGGTGTAAAAGTTCAATTAAAACCAACAAGAATAAAAGGAGAATTTGTGGCTGGTGTTAGGTATAAAGCATGGGACCCCCATTCAGCGTTACACCCTACAATTGGAGTAGATACTCCATTAGCTTTTGATATCGTAGATACATGGAATAGGAAATCTATTGGAGGTTGTAAGTATTTTGTAGCACATCCAGGAGGAAGATCGTATGAAACTTTTCCTGTAAATAGTTTCGAAGCCGAGTCTAGACGTATCAATCGTTTTTGGGATGTAGGGGAAACACAAACTGATATTGATATCATTGAAGAAATCACTGCAAATGAGGCCGCAGCACCTGTTAGAACAGTTGAAAAAAAAGGAAGTAAAAGAAAATTTAGATTTAAAACGATTCCAGTTGATTCAGAATTTCCAAATACCTTAGATTTGCGTAAAAAATAGAAGTATAAATGAATTTGGATTCGAATGATATTTTTAAGGGGTATGGAGATGATCTTAAAGGGTATGATGAACTGATAAATACGGATTTAAAAATCAACGAAAATTGGACAAGATTATTAGATAATGTCCAGTCGATTGGTGCAGAGGAGCTAGATCAACTTCAAAGCGAAATTGATTGGTTAATGGCCGAAAATGGGGTGACTTATAATGTCTATAATGATCCTAATGGTTTGAACAGACCTTGGCAATTGAATGCCATCCCTTTTATGATTCACGAGAAGGAATGGAATGTTATAGAGAAAGGTATTCAGCAAAGGGCAGAGCTGTTAAATCTAATTTTGAAAGATATATACGGAGAACGTAAATTAATAAAAGATAAGATTGTTCCTCCAGAAGTTTTTTATGAGCACCGAGGTTTTTTACGTCAATGCGATCAAATAACCTATACCACTGCTAAAAATCTGCTAATCTATTCCGCTGAGATTTCGAGAGGACCTGATGGAAGAATGTGGATTGTAAATGATAGAACCCAAGCTCCTTCAGGAATGGGATATGCATTGGAAAATAGGTTTGCTACCAGTAGAATTGCATCTGACTTATTTCAAGATATTCATGTAAAACAACCCTCAAGTTTTTTTAGCGATTTTAATAAAATGCTGGTGCAAGCGGCGCCATCAAATGTTGAGAATCCGAATATTGTGATTTTAACACCGGGTCCGCATAATGAAACCTATTTTGAACATGCTTACTTAGCTAATTTGCTTGGATATCCTTTGGTGAAAGGCAATGATTTGTTGGTTAGAGATGGCTTTGTTTGGATGAAGTCTTTGCAGGGCTTAAAAAAGGTAGATGTAATTCTTAGAAGAGTAGATGATGTTTTTGTGGATCCCTTAGAATTAAAAGAGGATTCATTTTTAGGAGTTGCTGGACTTTTAGAGGTTGTTAGAAATAATAATATTACAGTAGTAAACCCTGTGGGAAGTGGTATTATTGAAAACTCTGGTTTGGTTCCATTTATGAATGCTATCTGCAATTATTTTTTCGATGAAGATTTAATGTTACCGCAAATAGCTTCTTGGTGGTGTGGTCAAGAAAAAGAAAGAAAACATGTTTTAAAAAACATTAAAAAGTATGTTGTTAAAAGAATTGACAGATCAAATAGAGAAAGTTTGTATTTCTGTGAGTTTCTTTCGGAGGATGAAATAGATATATTGAAAGCTGAAATTGTTAAAAACCCATATAGGTTTGTGGCGCAAGAAAAAATTTCATTTTCATCCGCTCCAAATTATTCTGAAAAAAATATTGAACCTAGAAAAGTAGTTTGTAGAACATTTTCTGTTGCAAAAGACTCTGGCTATTCTGTGATGCCAGGTGGTTTGGTTCGAGTGGCTTCAGAAAGAAAAGAACTACGAGTTTCAAATCAAAGAGGAGGGGTAAGTAAGGATTTTTGGGTTATTAGTGATAAAAAACAGGAAAATATTCAACAATATACCTGGAATAATTCTAAAGGATTAAAAGCCATTGATATGAATGATTTGCCTAGCAATATGGCTGAGAATTTATTTTGGTCAGGAAGGTATTTGGGGAGAGCCGTTGTTACTTCACGGTTTTTAAGAACTGCGCTAAGCAGTATTAACAACCAGCAATACAATACAAGAAAATCGGATTCGGAAGTATTGACACTTTTATTTAAGGCAGTAACTAATATTACATCTACTTTTCCTGGTTTTATTGGAGAGGGTAGTGAGGAGGTTTTGAAAAACCCATTAAAAGAGTTACAATCTTTGATTCTTGATAGGGATAGAATAGGTTCTTTGGCGCAGACCTTAGAGAGCTTTAACAATTCTTATTATACCCTAAGAAATTTGTGGTCTAAGGACATGTGGAGAGTGTTCGATAGTATTAAAAAACTATGGAGCCCTTATGATAAAAGTAAAAAGTATTCTGTTCAAGGTTTGATTAAATTACTCGATAAAACAATCTCTAGGTTGATAGCCTTCATGGGACTTATTGAGGAAAGTATTATGGTAGATCAAGGTTTGTTGGTATACTTTATTGGATTGCAGATGGAGCAGGCATCTATGAATATTGCCAAATCCAGATCGTTGATTGTTTTTAATTATGAAGAGCAATTGAATTACGAAGTCTTAGAAGCTTTATTAAACAGTCATGAGAGTTTGAATATCTATAGATATAGTTATCAATCTTATTTAGGTTTAGAAAATGTGGTAAAATTATTGATACTTGATAAGTCCTATGCGAAATCATTATGTTATCAATTCAATAGAATAAAAAAAGATATTTATCGCTTGCCTATTCCTGAAAAAGAAGAAGGGCTTATCGAATGCAAAAGTAAAATTACAAAAGCGTTTGAACTAATCAATAATATAGATGCGGAGGAGTTGTTAGTATTGAATACAGAAAATACTTTTAGAGAGAATTTTGAAGCAACTCTATCTGAACTTAGCGATTTGTTGCACGAAACTGCAATATTGATGTCAAGTACATATTTTGATCACAGTTTTCAACAAACACAAATGGTACAACAAAAAATAGAGATCTAATGTTGTTTGATATTATACATGATACGACGTACAAATATGAGGAAGGGGTTACTTTTTGTCATAATATAGCTATTCTAAAACCCAAAGATATTTTGGGACAAAAATTAGACTCTTACGAATTGAATATCACCCCAGAACCTGCTTCTTTTTCAGAAAGAACGGATTATTTCGGGAATACAATAACAAGATTCTCTATTCAAAGTTATCATAAAGAGTTGAAAGTGATAGCCAAAAGTAAAGTAAACAGAAGTTTTGAAAAAGAAAGGCAAATAGAGTCTGATGACAAGGCAAAAGCATTGACCTTAAATGAAGTTTGTGAACTGCTTAAAGGAGTTGATGATGCGGTTTTAGATGCTCGTCAATATCAACTAGAATCGGTTTTGATAAACAAGATTGACGACAAAATAAAAGCATACGCTGAGGAGTCGTTTCAACAAGATAGGTCTGTTTACGAAGCAAGTTATGAGTTGATGCAACGTATTTATGATGATTTTGAATTCAATACAGAGGTAACCAATGTTGCCACTCCAATTTCTGAAGTAATAAAAAACAAAAAAGGAGTATGTCAAGACTTTGCGCAAATAGCAATAGCATGTTTGAGATCCGTTAACCTACCCGCAAGATATGTTAGTGGTTATATTGAAACATTGCCACCTCCAGGGGAAGAAAAATTGATTGGAACCGATGCATCACATGCTTGGTTTTCTGTTTTTATTCCAACTTTTGGATGGGTAGACTTTGATCCAACAAACAATCAAAAGCCTAAAAACCAACATATAGTTGTCGCTTGGGGAAGAGATTATTACGATGTGGCTCCTTTAAAAGGAGTTTTGTTTAGCAGTGGGAAAAGCGAGCTAACGGTATCAGTAGATATCCGACCTGATCCATCAGAAAATACTTTGTTGAATTTAAATCAGCAGCAACAACAGCAGCAGCAATAAATGGTAATATGATTTTTTAACGTTGTAAAGTTTTTTGACAAAATTGGTGGTGCTGATGTGAAGACTTTCAAACCTCCTGAACGTTGGGGAGTCGTTGGAAGAGTAGCTTCTATTGGACAGATAGATGAGGAGTTTATCTTGGATTTCAACATGTCACAACAACCTTTGTTTAACGTAGAAATCTATTATACCTTAAAAAAGTAATTCGATAAAATTATCAATATAAGGTTCAGAAACATTTGTTTTTGGACCTTTTTTTATGAAAATAATCATAAACATTCTTTAACAAGTTTTACTCAATACTCTTCGTAATTTTATGAAGATGAAGAAGTTATTGGTTTTTGCAGCGATATTTGCTGTTGTATCGACAAGTTATGCCCAGTCACCAGGTGGGGTACCAACTACCAAGATGACACTATGGTATAGTGGAGATCATGGGGTTGGTGATACTGGTACGTTAACATGGGATGATAGGAGTCCTGATGATAATCATGCAGAACAGCCAACAGTGTCTGAAAAGGCTGTGCAAACCAACTTATTCAATTTTAATGAGACTTTTACTTTTAATGGATCTAGCAATCGTTTTGCGATTTCGGGATTGAATTATACAAACGGACAAAGTTTATCAGATTTGTCAATGTTTGTGGTTTATGCCACTAACTTTTCTAATACTTCCTATTCTGGAAACTGGTCTTTCTTAGATTTTGATAGAAGTGAATCTTTTAACTTTTATATCCATGGGAATGGTAGATTGGCTATGTCTTATCAATCTGGTGGTACACAAGATTTAGTAGCAAATACAGTCTCGAATGACGGTATTCCTCATATGGCTACTTATTTATTTGATAATAATGATGCTATAGATGGTCCGATAACCAATGAATCTGTGATGCGATTGGATGGTTTTGAAGATTATACCGGAAATAATACAACTACCGATATTGATGTTTCAGCCAATCGATATGGTTTTATTGGGGACGGTTCAGAAGCATCTAGCTTTAACGGGTCCAAGAATAATATCTATTATGATGGTGATATTGCGGAGATTATATTTTATGATAAGGGAGATTTAGGGACCGATGATATAAAGAAAATTGAATCTTATTTGGCCTTGAAATACGGAATCACTATGGATGTAGGTAGTACCTCTTATGTAAATTCCTCTAATGTCGCAGTTTGGGATAATACATCGTATTGGAACGGTGTTGCGGGAATCATTCAAGATGATACAGGGGCATTAGATCAAAAAGTAGCAAAATCAAATGACTATGAGAATTTTGTAGTTGCCATGGATAATGATTATGCATCCTCTAATAGTGCAGTTTCTAGAACTTCAGTTGGGGATGGAAAATCATTGGTGTTTGGTCATGATAACGCTCCAGATGGTTTTAGTGCTTTTGGTGGAACAGGTTCTGATTATTTATTTGGGAAAACTTGGTTGTTTCAAGAAAAGAATGGAGATGTTGGAACTGTTTTTATAGCTATGGATAAGTCTGTATTCACTGGGGAGTCTGTTGATTTAATCGTAAGTTCAGATGCTACATTTGATGGAGGTGATAGCAGGTATGATATGACGGAAGGTGCCACGCATTATTATGTTGAGGTTAATATCCCCAACAATAGTTATGTTTCTTTTGTTATGACACAAACTAGCAAAGGACCGGGTGGTGTTATTGGTGGTTTGGAACTATGGTTTAGATCTGATACAGGTGTAACCGCTGACGGGTCTGCTGTAAGCAATGTAACGGATCAAACTTTTCAAGGGTTTGATTTGGCTCAAGTTACTGCAGCAAACCGACCTTCTAATAGTGCTATGACGAACTTCAATAGCAATTTGACTTTTGACGGTAGTAATGACAGAATGCCAATAAAAGATAAAAACTATACGAGCTCAGATAACTTGAATCAAGTGTATGTTTGGACGGTTTTTAATACAGATTATTCGAATTCTAATACCTCAGGTAGTTTAGATACTTCTAACTGGGCATTTTTAGATTTTGATAGAAGTGAGTGGTTCAATACATCTATACACGGAGATGGTACCTTACAGTTTGGTTATAATTCTGGAGGGATAAAAGATAATTTTGGTGTGGAGGTTACGAATGATGGTACGGCCAAATTGGGAGGATTTATTTTTGATACCAATGAGTCAGAAGAAACCAAATTACGTGTCAATGGTAATGAAGATTTATCCGTTGACGTTACGAATACTCCCATAAACAGTAGTACAACGAGATATGGATATGTAGGAGATGGATCCGAAGCTGATACTTTTGATAGCGAAGGAAACAATGCGTATTATGATGGTTCCATTTCGGAAGTTATCTATTATGAAAATCAAACTATTTCTGCAGAAAACATCAATAAGATTGAATCTTACTTGGCCATTAAATATGGTATTACTTTGAATACATCTTCAGTCAAATACATTGCTTCGGATGCAATGATTACTATTTGGGATGATCTAACTTTTTGGAATGATATCATGATTATCGGAACTGATGAAAATTCAAGTTTGAATCAAAAACAATCAAAATCTACTAACTCTGATGCTATTTTGACGATTGCATTGGGAAGTTCAGTGGCTGCATCTAACAATTCGAATGCCAACAGTTTTGCCAATGATTTAGATTTCTTTGCTGTAGGTAACAATGATACAGATGCAGTAATCACAGAATTGGCTTTTCCTACATTGATAACAGATATCAGTGAATGTACCTATTCCTATATTGGTTTGGACAGGGATTGGAAAGTTAAAAATACTGGGAATGTAACTGGTGTAACACTTCAATTTGATATGACGGGCTTTGCAAACCCTGGTGAGTTTGATTTATTGATTGATGAAGATGGAAATGCTGATTATAATGATGGAACTCATAGACTTGTAGAAACAGGTTCTTTGTCTGGTAATAATTTAAGTTTTTCTAATATTGATATTGCAGATGGAGAAGTATTTACTTTGATACGTAAAAATCCAGATGCTCAAATTATCTATGAAAGTGCTTCATGGACAGGTGGTAATTCTGCCGGAGTTTTAGATGATTCGGCAACAGATTTGTTGAAATCTGTTCAAATAAAAGAGAATGTTACTTTGCCTACAGAAGCAAATTGTAAATGTATGGAGGTTTCATCGGGTGTCACATTAACGGTAGAAAATGGAAAGAACTTAACGGTAACTGATGTTCTCGAATTAGAAGGGGAGATGTATTTGTATGGGGATGCTCAATTGATCCAAACATTGGATGGAGCGGATTTGAATACGGGTTCCGGTACTATATATAAAATGGTTCAAGATGGAACTTCCTCTATTCATAGATTTAATTACTGGGGAGCTCCAGTAAGTGATGCTGGTACCTATAATTTGGCATCCAATTTATCGATCGCTTCAGATCCTAATGATTTTTCTTCTTTAACAACTCCTTCGTATACTGGTGGTGTTGATGGAGCCACAAATACCATTAGTAGTTATTGGTTGTATGATTTTAGCAATGCTTTGGGATGGAATTCAATCAATGAAAACACCAACAAACCGAAAGGTGAAGGGTTTACTATGAAAGGAACTGGGACTGCTACGAATTATGTTTTTGTAGGGAAACCAACAAACGGAGATATCAGTTTAGATTTAGACGAGAATAACTATTTTCTACTAGGGAATCCTTATCCTTCAACTATTAATGCAGATGATTTTAATTCTTATCATTTGACGAATGACATTACAGATGGATATCTATATTTTTGGGATCAACCTTCGGGAGATTCACATTATAAAGCAGCCTACGAAGGAGGATATGCTACACGAGCGGGAGAGATGTCGAGTCCTGCCGCATCTATAATAGTAGATGGAGAAACTATAAACTTTACAAAAGCACCCACTGAACATATTGCAGTAGGGCAAGGTTTTATGGTTGCTGGAACCTCTAATGGAGCAGAGATTAGTTTTAAGAATTCATTTCGTGAATCTGGCACAACAGTCTTTTTTAAGTCGAATGCTAAAAAGAAAAAAGTAGCCAAAGAGGATTTGGAAATTATTAGAATTGGTTTTGAATATGAAACACCAACAGGGACTTTTCATCGTCAATTGGTAACTTCTCCTAGAGGTTTGAGTATAGAAGTTGATAAAGGGTTTGATGCACCTATGTTTGATAACTATGCCAATGACATGTATTGGGATTTTGGTGACAATTTGAGATATGTTATTAGTGGGGTTCCATTTGTAGAAGAAAATTTAGAAATTCCGTTAGGAGTTGTGCTTGAGAAAGAAACTGAAATTACCATTTTGTTAGATGCAGTGCAGAATTATTCTAATGATGTATTTCTTTTGGATACACAGACTGCTGAGTTGACTGATTTATCTAAAGAAACTGCAAAGGTTACTTTAGGAGGAGATACGCATTTAGGAAGGTTTAGTATCTTATTAAAGGAATCAAAAAGTTTGTCTGTAAATGATTCATTGGAGCATGAGATCTACTATTATTATCATAAGGACTCGGAGGCTATTCTATTCAATTCGTTGAATTCGGGGCTTAG
>NZ_JAQWGB010000211.1 GCF_029238425.1 Flavicella sp. | reverse complement strand
GCTTTTACAACCTCCTCACCCTCTTCTGTGTAATACCCAATTTTTACTTTTCCTTTTTCTATCAAGTACACTTTATTGGCAGCATCCTCAGAAAAATAAACATAATCACTTTTCTTGTAAAGATCGAAATCGTGACAATTTTTATACTCCTTAAATTTATGAGGACATAATTTCTGAAATAGATTTATATTTTCTAAGAACCAAATATTTGACATCGAACCGTTTTATTATTTCAAGACGATAATAGATCACAATCCTTACAATATTTTAAAACAAAAAAAGCCTGAGTAAAAAACTCAGGCTTTTAAAATATTTAAATCAATTCTTATTAAAGAACTAACAACTTACTTGAAGGTTTGAACTTTGTTAAGTTAATTCCTTCAACAGCCGCTTGATATTCAGCTAAATTTGGTGTTCTACCTAAAATTGTAGACAATACAACTACTGGTGTAGAAGACAATAAAGACTCTCCTTTTTTCTCTCCAGAATCTTTTACAACTCTTCCTTGGAACAAACGAGTAGACGTTGCCATCACTGTATCACCTGGTTCTGCCTTTTCTTGGTTCCCCATACAAAGGTTACAACCCGGACGCTCTAAGTATAACATGTTTTCATACTTTGTACGAGCTGCTCCTTTAGGATCATTGTCATCAAATTCAAATCCAGAATATTTAGTCAATACATCCCAGTCTCCTTCTGCTTTCAACTCATCTACAATATTATATGTAGGAGGTGCTACCACTAATGGTGCTTTGAATTCAACTTTTCCTTGTTGCGCTTCTATGTTTTTCAACATTTGAGCTAATATTTTCATATCTCCTTTATGCACCATACAAGATCCAACGAATCCTAAATCAACAGATTTTGTACCGCCATAAAATGATAATGGACGAATAGTATCATGAGTATAACGTTTAGAAACATCTTCATTATTTACATCTGGATCCGCAATCATTGGCTCTAAAACGTCATCCAAATCAACCACAACTTCTGCATGGTATTTTGCATTAGAATCTGGTCTCAATGCTGGTTTAGCACCAGATTTGATTTCCTCGATTCTTGCATCCGCTTTATCTACCAACCCTTTAAGAACTTGCTTCGCGTTGTCCATACCCTTCTCAATCATGATTTGGATACGACCTTTAGCAATTTCCAATGATTCAATCAAAGTAGCATCTTCAGAAATACAGATAGAAGCTTTTGCTTTCATCTCTGCAGTCCAGTCAGTAAATGTAAATGCTTGATCCGCTGTCAACGTACCAATATGTACCTCAATGATTCTTCCTTGGAATACATTTTCACCACCAAATTGCTTTAACATTTGTTGCTGTGTTGCATGCACTACATCACGGAAATCCATGTACCCTTTCATTTCACCTGTAAAGGTTACTTTAACAGATTGAGGAATTGGCATTGTTGCCTCTCCTGTTGCCAATGCTAAGGCAACTGTTCCTGAATCCGCTCCAAAAGCAACACCTTTTGACATACGCGTATGTGAATCACCACCGATGATAATATCCCAATCACCAACAGTAATGTCATTCAATACTTTATGAATAACATCTGTCATTGCATGGTAGTTTCCTTTAGGATCACGTGCTGTAATCAAACCAAAATCATTCATAAATTTCATCAATCTAGGAATATTTGCTTTTGATTTATTATCCCAAACTGATGCTGTATGACATCCTGATTGGTAAGCACCATCAACTATCGGAGAGATTACTGTTGCAGCCATAGATTCTAACTCTTGAGAAGTCATCAATCCTGTAGTATCTTGAGAACCTACAATATTAACTTCTACACGAGCATCAGAACCCGCATGTAAAGTTTTACCTGGAGTATTCCCTACTGCATTTTTATTAAATATTTTTTCTACTGCTGTCAATCCTTGTCCCTCTACAGAAATTTCTTTTGAAGGAGCAAATACCGCAGGAACATCAATTCCTAAAGTCTTGGCAGCAAAAGTTTGAATTTTTTTACCAAAAACAACTGCATATGATCCACCTGCTTTGATAAATTCAACTTTTTGAGGAGTTAACGCTGCAGAAATATCTTTTACAGCTTCCCCATCTTTGTATAATTGTTTTTCTTTTGTATTAATTGTCAAAACAGTTCCTGTTTCAACAGAATAGTTTTCTTTTAATACTGGCTCACCTTCTTCATCTACTATCACTTTACCATCAGCATCATACTGCTTCACCCAGTTTTGTAAATCAATTCCAATACCACCAGTTACACCAACTGTAGTTAAGAAAATTGGTGAAATACCATTTGTTCCTGCAATTACCGGAGCAATATTAATAAAAGGTACATATAGACTTGCTTGAATTCCTGTCCATAATGCTACGTTATTCACACCAGACATTCTAGAAGATCCTACTCCCATCGTTCCTTTTTCAGCAACCAACATCACACGCTTATTTGGGTGTTTTGCTTTCAATGCACTCAATTCTTTTTGCATTTCTTTGTTATGCTCAAAAAGACATTGACCATGTAACTCACGATCAGAACGTGAATGTGCATCCGCTCCTGGAGATAATAAATCTGTTGAAATATCACCAACACCAGCAATATAAGTTACAATTTCAATTTCTTCTTCTACTTCTGGTAATGTTGTAAAAAACTCACCTTTAGCATAACTTTCTAATAAATCTTTTGCGATTTCATTTCCTAACTTGTAAGCAGCTTCCAAACGCTCCGTATCTGCTTCATACAAGAATACTTGAGTTTTCAATACTTTTGCAGCCTCTTCAGCGATTGCCTCAGTGCTCAAAGCTAAATCCAACAACACTTCTACAGAAGGTCCCCCTTTCATATGAGACAACAATTCCAAAGCAAAACTTGGTGTAATTTCTTTAACTACAGAAGTACCAAGAATAATTTCTTTTAAAAATTTTGCTTTTACACCAGCAGCGCTTGTCGTACCAGGTACAACATTATAAATGAAAAAGTTAAGAGAATCCTCTCTATACTCATTATTTAAATCTTTAATTTGAGAAATAATTTCGCTTAATAATTCAGCTCCATCAATAGGTAAGGCATGTAACCCCTGACCTTTTCTTTCCTCGATCTGCTTAATGTAATCGTTGTATATGCTCATAATATATTAGGAATTTATAGTTTTAGTATTTCATTCAACATGTATCAAATACTATATCTATCTATTTGTTAATAATTTGATGCAAAATTACAAAATATACCTTGTATTTAAAAGGGGTCTCACCATCATATCGATTAAATGATAAATATAAATGAGATTAGAATTTTAGGAATACTTAAATTATAAATTTTCTCAATAATGCCGACTTTTTTTACGAATACATTAAAAATTTCACAGCAAACAATCAGAACTTTAGTAGTATTTTCTAATTTTATTCATTTTTTACAGAATCAATAATCTCTAAAAAGTGGTAAAAAAATAAAGTAGGCCGATAAGCCGGATCCTGTTTCTGTTTACACAGACTCTTATCATTTATCTAGTTCCAAAATTACTTATGGAATCCATCTGCCTACCCCTTGGAATCGAGCGAGTAGCCCTCAAGCTCCAATGTACATGGCATTGCATCGTATAGAGTTTACCTGGTTTCACTACAGCCGAACTGTACTTGCTTTCTGTTGCACTTGTCCTCAACTCACGTTGGACGGATGTTATCCGCTATACTACTCTATGATGTCCGGACTTTCCTTTCCTGAATAAATCCAAGACGATAAGATGGCCTACTTTTATATTTATATTCCATAAAAAACCCACTCTGTGACCAGAGTGGGAAAATTGCTATGAAAAAGATGTTATTAACCAAGAAGTTAATAACTCTACAAAGATAGTTTATTTATATTTAATAAACATAACTTTTTCTTTACTTTTTAAGAGAACATATCCTTAACTTTCTCAAAGAAAGACTTGTCCGATACTGTTGGATTTGGGATGAAATTTTCATCGTCTAACATACTTTCAAAAAACTTTCTTTGTTTCTTATCCAAAGTAGTTGGTGTCCATACATTGATATGTACCATTAAATCACCTGTTCCGTATCTTTCAATACTTGGCAATCCTTTTCCTTTTAAACGTAATATTTTTCCTGACTGTGTACCAGCTTCGATTTTAATTTTCACTTTTCCAGTAACTGTCTCAATTTCTTTAGAAACTCCTAAAACAGCTTCTGAAAAACTCACATATAAATCATAGTGAAGGTTGACACCTTCTCTCTTTAATTTTTCGTGTGGAATTTCTTCAATTACAACCAACAAATCACCGGCAACAGAATTGTTTCCAGCGGCCTCATTACCTTTACCAGCAACTTTTAACTGCACTCCTTCCGTAACTCCTTCAGGAATGTTAATGGTTACTGTTTCTTCTGAAACAACCAATCCTTGCGCATCGGCATTGCTAGGTTTACTTTTTATAGATTGCCCTGCACCATTACAAGTAGGACAGGTAGCTGCTGTTTGCATTCTACCCAACATCGTATTGGTAACACGCATTACTTGACCTTGTCCATTACAAGTTCCACACGTAGTATACTTTACTCCTTTGGCTTGAATTTTTCTACGAACTTTAACCTTTTTATCAACTCCGTTTGCTATTTCTTCCAAGGTTAATTTTACACGAATACGTAGATTGCTTCCTTTGGCACGAACAGGTCCACGAGACTGACGTCTTCCACCTCCGAAGCCTCCTCCAAAAATATCACCGAATTGGCTAAAGATATCATCCATATCCATACCGCCTCCACCGAAGCCGCCAAATCCGCCTCCGCCTTGACCACCTTCAAAGGCAGCATGACCGTATTGATCGTAACGTGCTTTTTTATTATCATCACTCAACACCTCATATGCCTCAGCAGCTTCTTTAAATTTCTCTTCAGCTTCTTTGTCATCTGGATTTTTATCAGGATGGTATTTAACCGCCATTTTACGGTATCCTTTTTTTATCTCACCTGTGGATGCAGATTTTGATAATCCCAACACCTCGTAATAATCTCTTTTTGCCATATTTTTACTCCATTAGCAACCAACATTAATTTTTAAGTCTTTCAACCAAAAAAATTACATCAGTTGTATACTATTAATTGTTTTACGCTTGTCCGATAACAACCTTAGGGTAACGAATTACTTTCTCTCCTAATTTGTAACCTTTTTCAATTACATCAATAATTTTACCTTTCAAATCATCTGAAGGTGCTGGAATTTGTGTAATTGCCTCATGCAAATCACCATCAAAAACATCACCTGCCTTTGCTTCTACAATTTCCAATCCTTTTTGCTTTAAAACAGAAGAAAGTTTATCATTGATCAAAGTCATTCCTTTCAACAATTCTTTATCCTTCACTTTTTTGATTTCTGCCAAACCTCTGTCAAAATCATCCAAAATTGGCAGTAATGACACCATTATATCCTGTCCTGCCGTTCTGTACAATTCAATACGTTCTTTAGAAGTACGTTTTTTATAGTTTTCAAACTCTGCAAAAAGTCGTAAATATTTGTCTTTTTCAGCTTGAATAAGTTCCTCTGGAGTTGGCTCAACTTTCGCCTCTACCGCCTTTTCTTCCTGAGTTTCTTCATTATTATTTTCTTGAGAAACAGCTTGATCTTGCTCTTGTGTTTCTTCGTTTTTTGTTTGTTCTTCTGTACTCATTGTAATGTTAATTAAAAATACACTCGTAAGTATGCAACAATATTGCCATTGTTCTTACTGTGTCAAAATGTCATTGTTCTATTTCATATAAAAATCCCTTTTCTTTTGGAAAAGGGATCCCTTGTGAAAACTATAATTTTCTATTATTCTTCTATTCTTTCTATTTTAGCTCCTAGTGCTTTCAATCGTCCTTCAATATCTTCATAACCTCTATCAATCTGATCGATATTATGAATTACAGAAGTCCCCTGTGCGGATAAAGCTGCAATTAACAAAGAAATACCTGCTCTAATATCAGGAGATGTCATTGTTGTTGCTTTTAATGAAGATTGATGATCCATCCCAATTACTGTTGCTCTATGCGGATCACATAAAATAACCTTTGCTCCCATATCAATTAATTTATCGACAAAAAACAAACGGCTCTCAAACATTTTCTGATGTATCAATACAGATCCTTTAGCTTGTGTAGCAACCACCAATACTATACTTAACAAATCCGGCGTAAAACCTGGCCATGGAGCGTCAGACACCGTCAAAAATGAACCATCTATATAATTCTGAATCTCATAAGATTCTTGCGCAGGAATATAAATATCATCATTTCTTTTTTCAAGATTGATTCCTAATTTTTGAAATACTCTAGGAATCTGTCCCAAATCTTTCCAGCTCACGTTTTTAATGGTCATTTCAGATTTGGTCATTACTGCCATCCCTATCCAACTACCGATTTCAATCATATCAGGCAATACGCGATGAGTACAACCTTTCAATTCTTTTACACCTTCAATTTCTAGCAAATTAGAACCTACTCCGGTAATTTTTGCTCCCATACTATTCAACATTTTTGACAATTGTTGAATATACGGTTCACACGCTGCGTTATAAATACTTGTTTTACCTGTTGCTAAAACAGCAGCCATTAAAATATTTGCAGTTCCCGTTACTGAAGCTTCATCTAATAACATATCGGTACCAAACAACTCTTCGGCATCTACTCCATAAAAGTGTTCTTCTCTATTATATCTAAAGGTAGCACCTAACTTGATGAATCCCTCAAAGTGAGTATCTAACCTTCTACGACCAATTTTATCTCCTCCAGGTCTCGGAATATATCCTTTCCCAAATCTTGCTAACAAGGGCCCTACAATCATAATAGAACCTCTAAGAGAACTACCATCTCTTTTAAATTCTGGTGATTCTAAATACTCCAAATTGATATCATCGGCTTGGAATGTATAGGTGTTTACATCGTGTTTTTCAATTTTAACGCCTAATTCTCCCAAAATAAAAATCAATTTATTTACATCGATGATATTTGGAATATTCTCAATTCTAACTTTTTCTGGCGTTAATAACACCGCACAAATAATTTGCAAAGCTTCATTCTTTGCTCCTTGAGGAGTTATCGAACCCGATAATTTGTGTCCTCCTTCAATTTTAAATATTGCCATTTACGAAAGGTATTTTGTAGTAATTATATGAGGTGAAGTAAATAAAAACTAATTTTTATGTCGGTTCTGATGTCCTTTATAGTTTCTATTGTTTTTATTATTCTTGTTTTTATGATTTTTATGTTGATGATTTGAACCGCCTCTTGAATTGGCTGTCTTTTTTATCAAACTACTACTAGATGACAAAACTTCATCACTATCAGTCAAATTTATCTTTCCATTAGACAAATCGTTCAAATGCTTGAAAATAACAGAATCATCTACTGTATCTTTATTCCAATTTAGATAACATTTTTTCATGTGATTCGCTATATTAAAAATAAGCGCAGTTCTCAATTCACCTTCCTCCCAAGACAAAGCAACCTTTATCATTGTTTGAATGTTGTGACCATAGAAGCGGTATTTTGAAGCCATTTTTGGATATGGCAACGGTTCTGGTTTTGCTTCTAATTCAATTTTATCAGGCTTCCCAAAAGGAGCTTCAACATTCAACTCAAAACGAGACATGATAAACAATTGATCCCATAATTTATGTTTGAAATCTGGCACATCTCTTAAATGAGGCTGCAAGTTCCCCATCACATCAACAATTGCATACGCCATTTTTTTTCTTTCCTCATCGCTCTCCAAAGCTACGCAGTGATCCACCAATTTTTGAATATGTCTTCCATATTCAGGAATAATCATCAAAGGACGATCCGAATTATATTCTAAATTATATTCCATTAATACTTATAAATAATTACAGAAACCTGTAGTTTATATTTGTGTAGTTTACATATGTGGTATAGGACAAACACGAAGTAATGAGTTTTTGTCTATCCACAAATACTTTCGCAAAGTAACTAAATATATTTGGTTATACAACAAGGATAACAAGCATCTTATAAATTATTGAACAGCAGTCATAGCGGCTCCTATAATCCCGGCATTATTTTCATATTTTGCCGATTTCACCGGAGTATCTATCTCTAATGCTTCTTTAAATTTTTCTGTTTTTTTACTTGCTCCACCTCCTAATATGATTAAATCTGGAGAAAATGTTGTTTCCGTAAAACGCAAAAATTTCTTAAAACGCTTTCCCCATTTTCTATAGGACAAATCTTCTCTTTTCCTGGCGGCATCAGAGGCATAAAACTCAAAACGTTCATAATCCTTATAAGGTACCGTTCCTAATTCTACATTGGGAACCAAGGTACCATCTACAAAAACTCCAGAGCCCAAGCCTGTTCCAATCGTAATCATAATAACGACTCCTGGAACACCCTTACCTTCGCCTAATTTTATTTCAGCCAAACCAGCAGCATCAGCATCATTCGCAACAAAAAATTCCAAGCCTGTCTTTTCTGAAAACAATTCGTCTATTTGAACTCCTACCCAACTTTTGTCAATATTTCCAAAAGAGCGCGCTTTTCCATTAGAAACTATGGTTGGAAATCCACAACCAACTTTTCCTTTCCAATTAAAATGCTCCACCATTTTAGCCACTTCAGTAGCCACATCTTTAGGTTTAGCACCCAGTGGCGTGGGGATTCTATGTCGTTCTGAAACCAAATCTCCAGTTTCTACATTTACAATAGCTCCTTTAATACCTGTACCACCAATATCTATTCCTAATATTTCCATATGTAATTTATTTGTTTGTCTTAAAAATAATCATTTAAATCTTACATCATAACTTACCCCTGCAAAAAACACTAAAAAGTAATTCCCTCTATCATTGATTTTTTCCTCATGTGATACTCCCACTCCGGTACCAAAAAAATGTTTTTTATCTTTTGTAGAGAAAAAATAATTGACATCTATCTTTTGAGACTTTAAATCAAAAGTAGGTGCATTTGTTTCATCAATTGGATAAGGATCAAACTCTGGAGAAAACCCTATCCCTACACCAACACCAAAATAATTATCTGCATCTGCTCTATATTTTCTATAAGTCAATGTACCCGACTTACTAGTTCCTGCTCCACCCGGTGTCAAATAAGTTCTAAACGACCAATAGGCGTTACCTGTATACCAGCCAACAGATCCTGTATAAATAATAGTGGTATCCGTATATTCTAACCCTCTAAACCCCAATGAAACTTCAAAACTTTTAGGAAGGTTTTTATACAACTCAAATCCATATCTCCACTGAGGAAATAAAGACGTATTAGAATAACCACCACTCACATATGCATAAAGACCATTTGCTATTCTTGGATATAAATCCAACTCATATTGTACTCCTGTATCTCCAAATCTTCTATCAACATTGACTTTAGCTATCAAAGAACCATATTTTGTATCTCTTCCGTAGTTTATAGTATAATACTCCATCATGTCACGCTCGTTGCGAGCATAAATATTCACAGCAGTCCTAATCCCGATTGAATTATAGCTCAATAAAAAAGTAAGCTTTTCTTTATATTTAATCGCATTTTCATTCTCAGGGTTCTCCTCTAAAACTTTTTCAACGATTCTTAAAGCTTCTTTCCTATGCTGTGTTTTCTCCTGTACAACCGCTTCAAAAAGTCTAAATTCTTCATCATTCTCAAAATGAACTAATGCTTTATCCACCAATTCCCCGGCATGATAAGGGGAAGCTCCCCAGAATTCATTATTGATAGCAGCAACCCAATCTCTTCTTCGTTTTGGATCTTCCTTTAATATCATTTCGTATTGTTTCCTAGCCTTTTTATATTCCCCATCCCAGGCATAGGTACTTGCTAAAAAAGATCTTACATCTAAATACGTTGGATATTTCTCCAAAATAGAAATTAACAACACTTGTGCTTCTGCTCTTTTTTTATCGAAGGCCATTTCCCTAGCTTGCTTAAAACCTTCATCAGGATCTCCCTCAAACTTTTTAGTTTGAGCCGAAACAGTCACCGACGTTAAGTAGACCATAACAATGAAAATTAAATATTTTTTATAAGATATTTTCATTTCAATATATTTTTATAATTCACATATTTCAAACTATCTGGATGCTT
>NZ_JAQWGB010000201.1 GCF_029238425.1 Flavicella sp. | reverse complement strand
AACAGGAGGGAGTTATATCGGAAAAGTAAAATCAAGTGAATCGATAAACTACACTCAAGGTGATGTGATTTGTAAGTTGTTTGAAACCTCATTGCCGAATGTATTCAAAACACAATGGAAAGATTCCTATGGTAATTTTATCAATACAATCGCTTATTTTGACGAACAAGGATTGTTGCATGTGGATTTCTCAGCACCTACTGGAATTACCACCATGAAGTTTACAAAACAATAATTTAGTAATTGTATTTTTCTTGCCACCTCGCTTTTAGGGTATTCCTAAAGTCATTTTCGCGTGAGTTATTGCTAGGTTCGTAGAATTTTGTGTTTTCTATTTCTTTGGGTAAAAACTCTTGGGAAACAAAATTATTTTCATAGTTATGAGAGTATTTATAGTCCTTCCCATAGTTAAGATCTTTCATAAGTTTCGTTGGAGCATTTCTTAAGTGCAAGGGCACGGACAAATCTCCTGTGTTTTGCACGAGTTGTAGTGCTTCATTGATAGCCACATAGGAGCTGTTACTCTTTGGAGAGTTTGCTAAATAGATGGCACATTGACTTAATAGAATTCTTGATTCCGGGTGTCCTATAGTTGTAACCGCCTGAAAAGTAGAATTAGCCATGATCAATGCTGTTGGGTTTGCATTTCCAATGTCTTCAGAAGCAGCAATTAATAATCGACGCGCAATAAATTTAACATCTTCTCCACCTTCAATCATTCTTGCCAACCAATAGACAGCGGCATTCGGATCACTACCGCGAATGGATTTTATAAATGCGGATACAATATCATAATGTTGTTCTCCTGTTTTATCATAACGAACAGTGTTTTTTTGAACTTTGCTTAAAACGAGTTCGTTGGTGATTGTCACCGGCTTCTCTTCAGAAGAAACAACCAACTCAAACACGTTGAGTAGTTTCCTTGCATCACCACTAGAAACTTGAATCAATGCATCGGTTTCTTTTAAGATGACTTCTTTTGACTTTATCAGATCATCTTGTTTCATAGCTCTTTCCAAAAGATTGACTAAATCTGTTTTGTCAAAAGAGTTTAAGATATAGACCTGACACCTAGATAATAGGGCGGGTATGACTTCAAAACTTGGGTTTTCAGTGGTTGCACCAATAAGCGTAACCCAACCTTTTTCCACAGCCGCCAGCAAAGAATCTTGTTGTGATTTACTAAACCTATGTATCTCATCGATAAATAAAATAGGGTTTTTAGCAGTAAACAATCCTCCACTTTGACGTGCCTTTTCGATCACTTCTCGGACATCTTTTACACCAGAGTTGATAGCACTTAGTGTGTAGAATGGGCGTTGAGATTCTTTAGAAATAATATTAGCAAGGGTTGTTTTTCCTATTCCAGGAGGCCCCCATAAAATTAAAGAAGGGATGATACCTTTTTTTATATGTTGGGTCAATATTCCCGTTTGTCCAACCAAATGTTGTTGACTGATGTAGTCTTCTAAGTTTTTCGGTCGGATACGTTCTGCTAATGGTTCGTTCATGTTGTAAAAATACAATTTTGATAGAGAATTTTTTCGGATAATAAGTTTAAATTAGCTTCAAACTATAGCACAATTTTCATGGAAGAGACCAGTCCGTTTACCTATTCAAAAAATGTTTTTAGAATTCCAGTATTGGTCGTTTTTTTGATGTGGTTAGTGTATTGGATTGAAATAAAGTTTTCTCTAAATTTTACAAGGTTCGGGGTTTTACCAAGAACTTTATCCGGACTTAAAGGAATTTTATGTTCTCCCTTTATTCATTCAGATACCAAGCATTTATTTAATAATAGTATTCCAATATTCGTTTTTATTGCAATGTTGTTTTATTTCTATAAAGAGATTGCTTTTAAACTATTGATTTTAGGAACGTTGTTGACTGGTGTTTCTACTTGGTTAATAGGTGGTAAGGGGTATCATATAGGAATGAGTGGAGTCGTATATCTTTTGTTTAGTTTTATTTTTTTTAGCGGTATCTTAAGAAAGCACTTCCGGTTGATATCCGTTTCTTTAGTTGTTATATTTCTTTATGGGAGTATGTTTTGGTATGTCTTTGCCATTGAAAAAGGAATATCGTGGGAAGGTCATTTGTCAGGCTTACTTGTAGGGTTTGCGTTTTCAATAGTGTATAGGAAAATTGGTCCTCAAAAAAAGGAATATGTGTACAAGCAAACTGAATTTGATTTGCTATTTGACGAGAATGGGAATTTTAATCCTCCACCTCATCCAGAAAGTAAAGAAGAGGAAGAAGCAACAGAGTAATTATTTTATTTTTTTCAGATACCCATTGAAGGTTTCTGTTTTGGTTTCTCCTTTGATTACAGAAATATAAGGCATGATATCTCCATGTGGGATTCCAAACTCTACTAAAATTCCACCTCTAGTATTTATATTGATATGGAAAGGAGTCAAGTGCATTTTGTTTTTATCAAAAGTTAATGTGTAGGAGCAGTCATTGAGCCACTTAACATTTGCAAATAAGGTATCACCCTTACTGGAAATTTGTTGCTGACTCGTCTTTGTTTTGATAAGAGTTGCTGCATTTTCAAACAAAGAATCCTTTGAAATCAAAAAAGTACCCGTTTTAAAATCGGTACAAGCAGTTTTTTTATCACAAGAAATTAGATTGACAACTAGGACGCATAGAAATACGTAGATAAAAGTTTTCATAGGGGTATATTTAGAATTTAAAGATACACAAAAGAATGTATAGTGAAATCTAAACTTAGTTTATTTTTTAGCGGCAACTACCAATTCAATTTTGTCTAAAGTAGCTTG
>NZ_JAQWGB010000185.1 GCF_029238425.1 Flavicella sp. | reverse complement strand
TAAACTGATTATTGCTCACTGAAAATTCCCTCATTCCAAATTTATGTGACCATGTATCAGAAACGATTCCACTAGTTTCTATAGTTACTTTGGCCTGATATAAGTAAGGAGATTCTATAGACCATAATTTAGCATTTTTAATAGGTATATTATAAGTAACTAGTTTTTTACCGGGAGCAAGCCATATGTTTTCTGTTTTTTTGACAACACGATTGTTGTCCTTAGTTATGATTTCTAGCTGTAATTTTACTTGTTCATTATTAGTAATAGTATTTTCTAATTCAATTGAAAATGAAGCGGTATTGTTTTGGATGTTTGGTTGTATGAAAACATCTTGCAATCCAACTTTACCTTTAGAATTAATAGAAACAGATTGCCAAATTCCTCCCGTAATAGCTCCTCTCCACATAGGAACTTCTTGACGTCCTAATCCATCGATATATTTGTCTGTCAAAATGATTGGACTGACAACTCTTGCGATCAGAGTATTTTCTTTTCCTGCTTTAATCAGTTTGTCAATACGAAACGAAAAAGGAGTATATCCACCTTCATGAAAACCTACCACCTGGTCATTGACCCAAATTTCTGTTTTATAATTAGAGGCTTCAAAATTTAATTCTATGATACGATCTTCCCAGTTTTCAGGAATATCAAATGTAGTTTTGTAGATTCCAACACCTTCATAGTTTTTTTCTATTTCTTCCCAACAACTCGGGACTTGGATTTTTTTAACTGCCTCATGTTTGTCGAAGTTTTCACTAAGAATCCATTTGTTTTTAACTCCTTCATCTAAATCATCAAAAATGATCTCCCAATCACCATCTAGTGATATAGAAGCCACATCTGATTTGTTTTGCCCAAAAATTACTGTCTGACAAAATAAAACAAGACTTAAAAATAGTGATTTGAGTAAGATGGATTGTCTCTCCTTAAAAATGTTCGTTGGAATCATATTTTTCATGGGTAAATTCAATTAAATTTATAAATAGATATACAAATATCAAAACAAATTTTAATTACTAAAGTGTTTCAACTATCCTTCAGTACTCATTAATTATCTGAATGGACTTCATTAAATAGGGACTTCTAGTTTTGAATTGTTAATTTTTGAAACATATAGGGTAATGGTTACTGGTGATTGAAGTTAAGGAAAATATAATTTTACAATAGACATTCTAAATATATGTAGAAGTCAGATGTTAAACTTAACCATTAAATACAATGAAATTTAAAACCCAACTAAAATTTTTTGTTGTTGCATTGATTCTAGTCGTCAGCTGTAAGGAAAATAGTTCTTTTAGTGAAGACCGACCGTTAGATTTTCAAGTAGCACCAACACAATTAGCTTACAATCCTATTTCAGGGGTTAGAGAATACAAAAGTTCAGAATCTGGTTTGCCAAGTGTCTCGTCTGAAGGACTGCCAGTTTATTATGAAATAAAAGGCGGAAGAAAATCCGATGGGACAATGTTAAGTGATGATTATTTGAATAGTGTCTCTATCGAAAATCCTGAAGAAGGAGTTGTTGAAGTATTGGTAGAAGTGCCGGATGGAGAGGATTATATATATGAGAAAAAATATATTAACTCTGAAAGAGCTGGAATTATCTCTGTGGCAGACAATAATATGTTTGGCTTAGGGGATTACTATTTTGATATTGATGCTTTTACTTTTGTAAATGGAAATAAAATGCTGTCTTCCTTTAAAGATGCATTTCATATGAAAGTAGGACCTGAATTGGCTTCGAATTTGGTTTATATTCCTTTTGGTCAGAATCTTATCGTGGGATCTGGCATGGGAACGACAGAGCCTATTCTAATTGATGGAAATCCTGATGTACGTTATGAGTTGGCATCTGATGAAGATAAATTAACCATTGATGGAAATTCAGGTGTAATTCAAATAAAAGATGGATATACAGTTACGGAACCAGAAGAAATATATCCAGAAGTATCTGTCATCAGCAACATATCTGAAGAGGTGGTTACTTTTGGCGATGGTTTTTTGAAAATTGTTATTTCTAATGAGCCTTATCCGATAGAGAAAGCAGTGTTTAATTTCTTCTATCCGTCCATGGCGAGTAATAATGCTGCAAGTGGATTGAGGTGGTATGTGACAAATGCGGCTACCATGCCCGATTGGAAAGTTTGGCAAAGGAACAATCCACCGGCAATTGCTGCGGGAGAAAGACCAGAAGATGTTTCTGGGAATAAGGCTATTGTGATGAGAAATTCGTGGGGGCCAAGTGTGGCTCATGAGAATTGGGTAGTAATGAATGAGCAAGATTTAAATCCTTATAAATTAGGGTTTGATATTACTGCAACGTATTGGATAAATTATGAATGGTTGGCTTATATGGAAACTGGGCAAACACCTATAGAAATTGAGGTGTATATAACAAATGATTTTACGGGTAATGTGGATGAAACAGAATGGGAGCAAATTAATCATTTAGTGAAATGCTATATAAATAATGAGGGAGACGGGGTTGTAGGAACACCATATCCTGGAGATCAGACCGGACCAGATCCAGATATGAGAAAAGACATCAATAATGACAATCAGAATAAATGGATAAAAAGTGTGATAGATCTAGAACCTTATAAAGAATGGGAGAATTTTACCCTAGCGTTTAAGTACAAGTCTAACTTTACTGGTACCATAACTGGAGTTTCAGGTAGTGCTAGCAATACTTGGATATCTGATGTGAATTATAAAGCGGTAGAAAAATAAGAATTAATAGAAGATATCAATTATGAAAATATATATATACAGTTCAATATTGTTTTTGCTGCTTTGTTTTTCGGGGTATGCGCAAAATACAATTACAGGAACCATTAAAGACGATGAAAATTATCCATTACCGGGGGTTTCTGTTGTAATAAAGGGAATGACAAAAGGTACGGTAAGTGATTTTGACGGAAATTATGTTTTGGAAGTGCCTCAGGGTGTTACAAGTTTGGTTTTTTCAATGATGGGAATGAAGGATGTTGAAGTATCTATTGAAGAGGAAAAAGTGGTAAATGTTGTAATGAAAACTAACGTTTCTGCTTTGGATGAAGTAGTTGTCGTGGGATATGGAACGGCTCTTAAAAAGGATTTAACGGGAGCTATTGCTTCAGTAAAAACAGAAGATTTAGATATAGCACCAGTGGCTAATTTTGATCAAGCACTTGCCGGAAGGGTTGCTGGGGTTCAGTTGTCTTCTATTGAAGGGACTCCAGGAGCGGGTTTGAATATCACCATTAGAGGTGGGAATTCTATTACGGGAGACAATTCACCGTTATATGTAGTGGACGGAATTCCTCTCGAAGATTTTGATCCAGCAAGTATCAATACCAATGATATTAACAGTTTTGATATATTAAAAGATGCTTCGGCAACCGCAATTTATGGTTCTAGAGGAGCAAATGGTGTTATTGTAATTACAACCAAAAAGGGAAGAACAGATGGTAAATCAGAAATTACGATAGGAGCGGAATATGGAGTACAACATATTCAGTCTAGATTGACTGTTTTGTCTCCCTATGAATACGTGAAATACTTAGAGCACCAAGCTTTAGCTATTGGAAATTGGAATTATGAAACTTCTGCCATGCAACAATTTTTAAACAAATGGGTAGATCCAGAATTATACAGAAATGTAGAGGGAAACGATTGGCAAGATAGGATTTTCCAAACAGGTGAATATCAAAGATACCGTCTTTCTTTTAGCGGGGGAAATGAAATGACTTCTTTTTATTATTCAGGAGAGTATTTAGATCAGAAAGGAACCTTGATTGAAACTGGGTTTAAAAAAGTAAATAATAATTTAAGAGTTACCCATAAATTATCGTCTAAAACTACTTTGAACGGACAGTTACAATTTTCAAATTCGGATAGATATGGTCCAGAATTAAGAATAAATAGAGGGTCTAGTATTATTCAGGATGCAGTTAGGTTTAGACCCATAGATCCAATAAATGATGATGGACTCGGAGAAGGTGGATTTGATCCTTCAGATCCAAATCAGAATGGAATGTTCCCACCTGTGAAAAACTTGGAAAATATTGAAAGAGATAACAATCAGAATATAATTAGAGGAATTGCTTCATTGCAACATAAATTCAATTCAAATTTGACATTGAATCTAAGGGGGAATTATCAATTGGATATGAGAAAGGCCTCAACTTTTTATGGAAAGGAAACAGTTGTTGGTTCTAGAACAAACGAAGGGATTAGTGGAAATGTTAATCAGGCGCAATACAATGTTTTATCCACATCTAATACCTTGGTTTATGATAAAAGAGTTAAACAACATAAATATTCGGTACTAGGGGGAGTTGAATTTTCTGAAAGATCAAGTGAAACATCTTGGTTGCAAAACAGTAATATTGTGGATGATTCCTTTGGGATAAATAATTTGAGTTTAGCAAAAACGCCAAAATTGGCCAGAACATCAGCTTCTAGAAATACGATGTTATCCTATTTTGGTAGGATAAATTACAATTATAAATGGAGGTATTTATTTACTGCAAATTTTAGAGCGGATGGTTCTTCAAAGTTTAATAAGGACAATCGATGGGGGTATTTTCCATCCGTATCTGGGGCCTGGAAAATTGCAGAAGAAGCGTTTATGAGTGATGTGGATTTTGTTTCTAATTTAAAATTAAGAGCAGGTTGGGGAATTACGGGAAACAACAGAATTGGAGATTTCGCCGCCTATAGTACCGTATCAAGTAATCAATGGTCTGGATATGCTTTGGGAGAATTACAAGAGTATGAACCAGGAACAGTTCAAAACAATCTTGGAGTACCTGATCTAACATGGGAAACAACCGTTCAAACTAATATTGGATTGGATTTTGGTTTTATGGATAACAGAATTGATGCAACCATAGATGCTTATCATAAAAACACAACAGATTTGTTGTTAAATGCTAATATGGCGCCAAGTATTGGATTCGATAAAGTACAACAAAATATTGGTGAGGTTACCAATACAGGGTTGGAGTTAACTTTGAATACTAAGAATATTCAAAACAAAAATTTTAGTTGGAGTTCCTCTTTTAATATTTCATTCAATAAAAATAAAACAGTGAAGTTAAATGATGGTCAAGAGGCTATATATACGAATGCGGAATATAATTATACACATGATGAGTTTCATTATATCACAAGAGTCGGCCAACCTGTAGGAATGATGTATGGTTTACAGTCAGATGGAGTATATCAAAATGATGATTTTATTTGGTCAAATGACAACCAGAGTTTTACCTTGAAAGATGGAGTGCCAACAAATGGTAGGGATGTAGTGGCACCTGGTGCGTCAAAATTTATCGATCAAAATGGGGATGGCCTTGTTAATTCTGAGGATAGAATAATATTAGGGAATCCTAATCCAAAACATTTTGGAGGTTTTGTAAATAATTTTAAATATAAAGGTTTTGATTTACAGATTCTTTTAGAATGGTCTGCTGGTTTTGATGTGTTTAATGCTAATAGAGCTGTCATGGGGAATCCATGGTCAACACAGCAATTTAGCGGTTTACAAGAGATTGCAAATGCATGGACTCCTACCAATACTGATACAAATGTGCCTGCCGCAAGTTATGGTACTGTTTTAGGTGCGGCTCCACAAGGAAACCAAATGAGCGATAGGTATATTGAAGATGGGTCATATTTAAGGTTAAAAACGGTTGTCTTGGGCTATTCAGTTCCAAAATATTTCTGTAATAAAATGAGCGTTGCGAGTTTGCGTTTCAATCTATCAGCACAAAACTTGGTAACATGGACTAATTATTCTGGTTATGACCCAGATGTTTCTGTAGGTAGGTATGGCGCATTGACCCCAAATTTAGATTATTCTGCCTATCCGAAAAGTATTTCTATCGTTTGGGGAGCGGTTGTAAAGTTTTAAAATAGTAAAAGCATATAATATGAAATTAGAAGATATAAATAAAATTAAAAAAATGAGTTCTAAGTTGCTTTTAACCATTTTGATTATTGGTATGTCAATGGTAACAGGTTGTTCTGATGATCTAGATGTTACTCCGGAGTCAGTATGGAAAATAGAGGATTTTTATAAGACAACAAGTCAATTGGAATTGGCTTTGAATGGCGCCTATGGTTTATTGGCTACGGATGATGTGTATGGAAGGTCCTTTATGTACATGGATTATGGTACAGATGAAGGTTATTATACCGTAACTTGGAATGAGGCTTATGCAATTCCATTATATCGTCATACTACAAATGATGAATATGTAAAAAGATTATGGTTGAACTTATACTCCGTAGTAAATCAAGCAAACAATATTTTAGAACGTGTAGATCCATCGAATTTTGAAAATGAGGAGCACATCCCGTATCTAGCAGAGGCCAGGTTTTTAAGAGGGTTTTGTTATTATCAATTGCTTGCTTGGTATGGAGAGGTTCCATTGAGAACAGCTTCTACGAAACAGACGAGTGATAATCATATGGAAGTGGCAAATCAAACGGAGATTTATGCTCAGATTATTGAGGATCTGAATTATGCATCGGAAAACTTGAATTTGGCTGCAGAAGTAACACCGGGAAGAGCTAATAAAATGGCGGCCCATGGTATTTTAGCTCGAGTTTATTTGAAAATGGCAGGATATCCTTTAAAAGATACGCAGTATTATCAAAAAGCCTTAGAGGAATGTGAAATTGTAATGGCAAGTAATCATGATTTGATTCCTTCTAGTTTTGAGGTTGTGACAGATCCAGATTCTGGAAATGAAGTGAAAGTTGTGTTGGAGGATGGGTATGCGTCACATTTTTTAAGTTATATTGAAAATAGATATGATCAGGTGGAATCTATTTTTGAAATTACTTTTCAAGCAAATCTATTAAATTTAGGAGTTTCTACACATGGTAAAATAGGAGTAGATAACGGGTTGTCTTTTAAATACGGGGTAATTGGAGATGGATATCCCTTAACGAACAATGCTGTTTGTGCTTCTGTAAAAATGCAAAACTTGTATGAGATGGAGGATATTAGAAGAGCATGGAATATTCCTGAAGTTCAGTATACTAATGCAGGTAAAATAATAAAAGCATGGCCACTGTCAGCACAATATGGGACAGGTAAATTTAGAAGATGGGAGCCTGCACCAGACGGAACGCCACCGAATTCAGATGGCACAGATGCCTATGTTTTGTTGGAGGATACAAATAATCCAGATAGAAATAATACAGGAATTAATTTTCCAATTCTTAGATATGCTGATATTTTGTTGATGCATGCAGAAGCATCAAATTATATTGATGGTCCGAATATAGCAGCTTTGGAAAGTCTGAATAAAGTTAGAGAGAGAGCAGGCTTGGAGGGATTTACACTTTCTGATACAGAGGTCGCTACAAAGCAAGCATTTTTTGAAGAATTGGTTGACGAACGATCAAGAGAGTTGTGCTATGAAGGATTAAGAAAACAAGATTTGATCAGATGGGAATTATTGGATGATGCTTTAGAGGAAATTGATGCATTGATTAAAGGAGATCCAGCTTATACTGGAAATGGAATTCAGGTGGCAATGCTAAGGGCTTCTGATAGTTTTGATCCAGCGAAACATTTGACCTTACCTTATCCTGAACAAGAGGTGAATATCAACAATAATTTAGAACAAAAACCAGCTTGGAAATAAAAAAATGTAAAAAGTCTAAATATTTTAAATTGAGGCTTTTATAATCTGGTATCTATGGAAAGTACTTTGTTGAAAAATGTAAAATAATCATATAATAAAAAAAATCCCATTTCATAGAAATGGGATTTTTTTTATTATATGAATGGATGTGATTATTGAATGTTTAAAACGAATGTTAATTCAAAATCAGTGTCGCCATCTGTAGCGCCTGTTGTATCATCTTTGATATCTGGTTGGTGTTGTAAACGAACAGTAAACTCACCCGCTTGAGTTCCGGTTCCTGTAGACCAAGAAGTTTGTAGACCTAAAGGGTTTTGATTCTCATCAAAATCTAAATAGTTGATAGTGCTTGAACCAGAAATGTTTCCTGTGCCAGTTGGGGTACTAAATGCATCTGTAGTAAATCCAAAGAAAATTTGGTGTTCATCAGCTTCCTCATTAATTTCTTTACCGATATCTTCACCTGGTTCTTCTAAATTATTCATAATTTCAAAAGTAAGTGTGTAATCTGTATCCGCAGCTAATGTAATCTCATCTAAGATTTCCAACTCTTCTAAACCTTCACCGTCTGGATCTTGTGCTCTTGCTTCAACAACGGCTCCTGTGGTTGGTGTAAAAATAAGTTTTACATTTGTAATGATTTCTTCATGATTTTCTGCATCAGGAATTTCATCATCATCGTTGTTACAACTAGTCAAAGTAATTCCAAGAAAAAGAATTGCAATTAGTCCGTAGGTTTTTAAATTTTCGATTGTTTTCATTTTTAGTAATTTATTAATTAATTAATTGTGTAGTTAAGTGTCAATAGGAAATTTCTTCCCGGCTCGTCTGCAAAAAGACGCATTTCATTTAAGTAATCTCTGTAAGCTGTATTTGTAATATTCTTTATAATGAAACCGGCTTGCACATCCTTCCATTGGAAATTCCATGATAAATCCAACAAGAAATAACCATCCGGAGCATCTTTAAAATCAAAAATTGGGCTTTCAGGGGTTATAATTTCTGACCCATCAATCAGGTCTTCTGGGGGAACTGTTCTTGGAGCTTGGTACTGTGTAAAAGTGTAACTAGGCTTCAAGGCAACTACTGAGTTTTCTAAAACTCCTAATTTGGCTTTTTTCCATGCCAATTGATAGCTTATAGATGTGGGTGGTTGGTTGATCAGTGGTTCATTTTCACTGATGTTCTTTGACCATAAATAGCTCAATCCAAAAGTCCCTGATAATCGTTGTGTCAATTCATGTTTCCAGCTATAATCGGCACCTAAGAAAACAGCATCTGATTGCACATAAATATAAGCAGGCATCGGACCTCTAATGGTTCCATAAACACCATATGGACGATCGTAAATAAAGTTTTCTATATAATGACCATAAAGGGTAATATGGTGCGAATTGTTGTTGTTATGCGTGGAGAATTCATTGACGAATTTATAGCCTTTTTCAGGTTTCACTTTAGAATCTTTCATAGCAATTACCTTGTCTGTTTTAAGGTCTCCATCTTCATTGGTGTAATACCTTAGCAGTCCAAAACTATTTTTAAAGCCATGTTGTCCAAAACTATATAATTCGGCCATGTTTGGTGAACGCCAGGCGGTACCAATATTAGTTCTGAAAGTACTGTGGTGATTTATTTTTCTAATAAACCCAACACTTGTAGATAGGTTAGAAAAGCTGTAATTGTCCTTGAAAACATCGTTGTTAGATTCTCTTCCACGTATATCGCTTGTTTCATGATCGAAACGGAGTCCTATTTCAAAAGTGTTTTTACCAGATCGTTTACTTTCAATTATAAAACTGCTGAATCTGTTTGTGTTGTAGTTTGGTATGAAGGGAGTTGTCCCTGTACCGGGATTGTTATCGTTGTCTTGGTTAAAAATTTGAAATCCTATGAATCCATCCAATTGCAACCACTCTGGGTGTTTCCATTCTAATTGATAATCAGAGGTGGTTAAATCTAAATTAATAATAGGTTTGTCGGCATTTCTTCTTACATCGTATTCCTCTCTTAAGTTCAGCTGTTTCCCTGCAATCAATGTAAGCTTTGCGTCATCAGCATAATACCAATTGATTTCGGCTTTTGCTAAGTGATGTGTTGTAAGCTGGTTGGGTTCATTGATGTCATATGAAAAAGGTCTTATAAATAACGGCCTGTCAGAATTGATCGCTTTTACAAAAGCATCTCCACTTTCTGCAATAGAGGATCTTAGAAAAGCAAGGTTTTGATCAATATAACTGTAGTATAATTTAAAATCAAAATCTTTCAAATGATAACGTGTTCCTAATCCAAATGATTTTTCTTCTTTTCCGGAATTGGTTAACATATAGTCGGGTGCATGTCTATCACCGATTTTAGTATAATTTCCGTTGATAAAATAACTCCACTTCTCAAAACCAGTTCCTGTTTCAAAACCAGCATTGTATCCTTTACCATTACTTTGATAGCTGGTACCTATTTTGGCATATGTAGTTTTGTTTAAATGTAATGGATTGGGGTTGATGTTGATTGCTCCACCAATAGCTTCTGGACCAAAACGGACACCAGCAGCTCCTTTGATAACCGTAATGGAGTGTGCTGCAGAAATATCAATTTCAGGTGCATGATCTATTCCCCAATTTTGAAATCCGTGTTTCATTCCGTTGTTCAAAACCAATATTCTATTACCATACAATCCATGTATAACAGGCATTTGAACATTGCTACCAGAAGAAACAAAAGTAATACCTTGCTCACCAGACAATGCTGCTGCCATAGATTGTGTAGGGTTCAATTGAAGTTCAGCTTTGTTTAAATTGATTTGAGCTATGGAGGCAGTTCCTTCTTCTTTTTTGTTTTCTGCTTCAATTAAAACGGTTTCTAAACCCATTACCTCTTGAGTCAAATAGATATGAGGAGATTTACCATGCTGGTGGTTGTGCTCACATACCGTTTCGCAATAACCAAAACAAGAAATAATCAGCGTGTTTGTTTCAGTACATAAGTTTTCGAATAAAAATTTCCCATCAATGTCAGTTGTCGTATGTCGTTCTGTGCCTTTTATTCTAACAGTAACATAAGGAATAGCTTGTTTGGTTTCAATATCTAAAATTTCACCCTCTACAGAATGTATACAATTGTCTTCTTGAGCAAATAAAGAACTCAGTTGAAAAAGAAGAATTAAAAGAGAAGAGTAGAGTTTCATTTTTTTGATGGTGTACGTTCAGTTTGAATAACACTTATTTAGAGACGCAACAAGCATCATTTGCACATTTACAAAATCTAATATTGTAGAGGTGTAAAAGGATTAAAAAGATTGAGGGAATATAAATAACTTCCTCTTTAAGGGGGATTATTTCAAGTTTTTCGTTTAAAATGATAAAACACATTCCTAGCCAACTGATCCATAAACTTACTTGAACCCATTTAGGAGTTTGTTGAGTTTTAATTTTAAGAATTGCGTAAAAAGACAATGAAATAAACAGAATATCCATCATAGGCCACCAATCTGTGGCGGTATTTGACAAATGCAGTTTGCTTGCATACAGAAATAACAACGGTGTAGCAATGCAGTGGATCAAGCATAAAAATGCTGCCAAAGCTCCAATAAAATCGTTTTTAAACGAGTATGATGACATAATATTATATTAACGCAACTTGGTTGCAAATATATAAAAAAAGAACAAACGCAACCATGTTGCTTTAATTAAATATTTATATTATTTTTGAAAGCATTATAAAGGATATTTGTATGGATTTAGAATTGGTTTTAAAGGAGCATGGTTTGAGAAAAACAACTTTTAGAAAAGAGTTGTTGCATGCTTTTTATAATTCTAACTCCTCTTTAACTGCGGATGAGGTAAAAACCAAAGTAGGAGAAAGTGCAGATAGGGTTACTGTTTACAGAGCTTTGGATGCATTTGAAAAAAAAGGATTGATTCATCGAGTTCCTGATAAAAACAATCTAACACGTTATGCCTTGTGTCAGAGTAAATGTTCAACAGACGCTCATTCTCATAATCATGCACATTTTATATGTAATGGTTGCGATGAAACTTATTGCATAGAAGATGTTGAAATTCCTGTAGTTCGTAATACAAAAGGATTTGTGATAAAGAAATCCAAGCTTACCTTAGAAGGAAATTGTCCAAGTTGTGCCGATTCCTAAAGTCTTTTATTAATTATGGGTTGAAATGATATCCTATTCCAAGGAAGAATCTAGTTCCACTGATATTATTAGCCCAAGCAATATCAAAGTCAACTGGACCGATGATCGAGTTGTACGATGTTGTAAGTCCAACGGTGGTCAGTAAACTAGTTTCATTTTGTTCTGCCCAATTCGATGTAGGCTTGTAAAAATCTTCAAGGTATTTGTTAAAGTCACTAAAGCCAACAATGGCAATATTTACATGAGGTGTAAAGTAAAAGCTTGACACTGGAGAGTACTGTGCAGAAAGGGCTAACATATTGAACTGTGTAGCTGATAATTCATTTTCCTCTAGTCCAGGAGTAACGTATGTATCAAATCGTGGACGCTCAATGTTTCCACCTAGGAAAAAATTGGCTGCATAGCCAAAGTTATCATAGCTAATGTTTTTACCATTATCATTGAAAAAGGTATGTCCTCCGGTTAAAGCTACAATTGCAGTTAATTTTTTGTTTATTGGAAATCGTCGTTGAAAGGTGTATCGAAATCGAGTAAATGGACTTACCGCTCCTTCGGTATTTGGAATATTGAATTCATCTAACGATTCTGCAATCATATGGTTGTTGATAGAGGTACTTAACTTTACTTTAAAAAAAGTTCCTTTTTCGGCATAAAAAACTTTGTCCAATGTATTGTGTACATAGTGGGCATAGATATCGATGTTTCTGAAATCATAGTGCTCTAAACTATAAATATTATCACTGATACTTGGGTCAATTTTTGGCTTTAGCCTGTTCCAATCATAAGTGAATCCAAGACCAACATGATTTCTAAAAGAATCAATATTAAAGTTTATTTGGTTGTCAAATTGCAAGTGTTCACTTCTTATATCACCAGAGTATTGTCCGATATAGAAAGTTTTTTGATCCAGTTTTTCGCCGTAAAGATCAGCTCGAAACCACCAGTCTTTTTTTCTACCAAAGTTCTTTTGATATTGCAATCTATATCTAAAATCATTTGATAAATCAACACTCGCTAAAATTCTAGAAGATTCACCAAGTAAATTTCTTCCAGTATAATTCAAAAATAGACCGACTCCCCTAAAATCATCAAAATGAAGCGACCCTTTAAATAGATGTGTCGTTTTTTCTTTAGCAATTATTCTTAAACCAGATTCATTTTTATGGCGAAAAATATGAAAAGAGATCGCATCAAATAAATTAGTTCCCAGGGCATTATTTGAGGCTGCTTTAATTTCTTTGAGCGTATAAGATTCGTTTGTGCTTAGATTTATTCTTGACTTGAATAGATGCATGTTTTTGTCACTGATTCCTTGATAAACTATCGTGTCCAATAATACTTCGTCAGAGACTTCAGGTAATTGGGGTTTTATTTGCTTGTAGTTTTTTAAACGGTCAGCAATTTTTACAAGACCGTCAATATTTTCTTTGGTGGCAATTTTTCCTTCTTCATAAATTTCCACATTTTTACCAAAACTTCCCGTAGAATGTGTCAAGTATTTTGTGTGTTCAATCAATACATCACAAAGTTTTTTGTTTTCCGGTACTTTTAGGTTACTTGCTAACATGGCACTTTGAAAAACAACAGTAACTG
This sequence comes from Flavicella sp., assembly GCF_029238425.1. Taxonomy (GTDB): domain Bacteria; phylum Bacteroidota; class Bacteroidia; order Flavobacteriales; family Flavobacteriaceae; genus Flavicella. The sequence goes on along the minus strand of NZ_JAQWGB010000185.1, from coordinate 7,676 downwards.
GACTGTCCAATTTTTCCTTAGGCTCCATTCCACCACCAACATCACTTCCAATAATAATATCGGCACCCCATTTTTTTGCAATATCTGTTGGGAAGTTATTTAAAACACCTCCATCAACTAAGAGAACATTTTTATATTCCATAGGGGCAAACACGGCAGGAATAGACATGCTTGATCTCATTGCAAAACTCAAAGATCCTTGGTCAAGAATTATTTCTTTTCCGTTTACAATATCAGTTGCAACAGCTCTGAAAGGTATGGGAAGACTATCAAAATCTTTTATATTATTGACTGGATATGTCATTTCATTAAAAAAAGCATTGATGTTTTGATCACTGATAATGGATGTTTTTTTTCTGACTTTTCCTTCTTCCCATTCCAGTTCTACCAAATATCTTTTGTATTCACTTTTTTCCTCGTTACTAACAGCAGTCACGGGAATGTTACTACTAAAAAGTTTAGTCCAGTCTGTTGTTTTAGAAACTGTTGCAATACTATCTCCGGAATATCCGCTTGCATATAAGGCGCCAACAATACTACCCATGCTTGTTCCGATTATAATATCTGGGACAATTCCCAAAGAGTCCATTGCTTGTAACGTTGGGATATGGGCAATTCCCTTCGCTCCACCTCCACTTAGAACTAATGCAACCTTTGGCTTTTTTTCTTGAGCTGTAGCAATTGAGATACTTAGTAAAAGAAAAAATACGGAGAATATTTTTTTGTCAATTTTCATAGATATAGAATAGGTGACCAATTTAAGGTAGATTAGTCAAATACCTATTAAAAATACAAAATTTAACGCATTAAGTGTTTTGTTTAGCTAGCTTGATACTTAGGTTTTAAGTCTTCTTGTGTATTCTGTTTGTTTATTTCTTGATAAATTTTAGATGATTGCCATTTTTGTCAACAATTAGGTATATGCCGTTTTTTAGTTGAGATACATCAATGGCGTCTTTTTGATTCGATTCTAAAACTATTCTACCTTGCATGTTGTAAATAAAATAGTCTTCTGCTTTTGATAAAAACAATAGTCTAGATACCGGATTAGGGTAAGCTATTATTGAATTTTGTTTTCTTTGTGGATTATCTACAGAAAGAGAAGACTTGACAATGGTTACATCTGTAAATTGTAAAATGATCAGTGGGTTATTTGCAGTATCTTTTGCATCTACTCTAGTTCTTATTCGATATTTTTGATTGTTGGGCAAGTCTTCGCTTGTTGTGAGTTCGGAAGGTACTGAAAAATTAAATGTTCGAGTTCCTTCTTTTATAGTGTTGTCCCCAACAACGTTCGGAGCCGGTGCGATAGCATTTATATACCCGTTGGAACTAGTGGTAAGAATAAGCCCATATTGAATTAAATCGATAGATTCGTCTTCCTGTACTCTGTAGGAAATTGTTTGTGAACTAGTTTCGTTCAATTCAAATTCAGTATCATAATTCGTATCCCATTTGATAAAGTTACTACCTGCCGCCGCAATGGTTACATCTGTAAAATCAAGTGCAAAATGATCTACATTATTAGAGTCTTTATAAGAAACTCTTGCACGAATTTGATATTTTTGATTTACCGGAAGGTTCGCGGATGAAGCGAGGCCTTCAGGAATTGTAAAATCAAAATCCCTTGTATCTCCAGTTAATACATTGTTTCCTGTAACTTCTTTTTGAGGAGGTACAGCACTGATATAACTGTTGTTAGTAGCGTTTACAATGAGTAATCCAAATTGGATAAAATTTACCTTATCTGTTTCTTGAAGTTTGTATGTTATTGATTGAGTTGTTGTTTCTCCGTCCTCAAATTGATTGTTGATTTTGTTATTCCACTTGATGTTGTTTGGTTCTATTACGGTTACAGGAGTATTTACCACAGCATATTTGTTAACCTCTGCTGCGTTTTTTGAAGCAACGATGACTCTGATCAAATAACGTTGACCTGAAGGCAATTCATTAGAGGGAAAAATGTCATTCGGAACGGTGTAATTGAATGTCTTGGTTTCCCTTTGTAGTATATTATGTGCGACTGAAGGAAAAGATTGAGGTTTTATGACCTCTACAATAGAGTTGTCTACTGTATTTGCTATGAATAATCCGAATTGTGTGTATTCTGGTGTTTCAGAGTTTAATACATTATGTGTAATTGTTTGTTCTGATGTGGTACCAATAACAAAATTTGTATTTGAATTGGTGTCCCAAGTTATTTCACTTTCTGTAATGTCCTTGAAAATTGTGATAGGACTGTGAATGCTAGAAAAAAGATCTGTTTCAGTTCCAGATTCCCTTGTTGTTAGTTTTGACAGTAGAACATAAGTTTTACCCTGTGGTAATTGACTTGAAGGTGTTATATCATTAGGGATCGTAAAATTAAACATTTTACTGTCCGTTAGTGGGTCAACAGCGGTTGCAATGATGGTTTGTGTTGCAGTTTCTGTGATGGTTCCATCATTGATGTCTTTTATTGCAAGTCCAAATTGCACATTGATCAATATTTGGTTGTTTGCTCGAACTCCGTAACTAATAGTTTGTTCTGTAGTTTCTGAAGTTTCAAATTCTCTTTTTTGATTGGAGTTCCACGATACAAAATTCTCATCGATAGCTCTAAATTTCCATTTGGAATTATCATCCAATATAACCGGAATTCTTCGTCCGGAATTTGCTTCTTTTTGCCTTGCAGGAATCATATTAACAACATTGTTATCTGATAGGGATATTGCAGATTGCATTTCGTTACCTCCTGGAAATATTACATAGGAATCTCCTGTTTTTCGAACACTCCAAAAAGGTAACCTATTTACTGCTGAAAGAGAAAGACTGTTATAATTGTTTTTCGAGAAAGGGAATAATTCAGGAAGCCTATTCGGGTCTCCAAAAATGTTACTTTCAGTGAATGGTACCGCCAATTCTAAATAGTTAGAAGTTTCAGTGTTTTGAATGTTGTATGAGAAAGGAGGTACAAAGTCAATCAACCAATTTGAACTTGATGTTATGGTGCTTGATGTAATAAGTTCTCCTTCGATCCCCGTAGGGATGATGTTGTTACCTGTTTCTAAGTGAACAATTTCATAGGTTCCGTTTGCAATGAGTTGTTCAGGGGCTTGTATATAGTTGATGGTTGTTCGAGCGGCTGGAAAATCAATACTGCTGTTGGTGCTTCCTTCTTTTAGATTTACTTCAAAGGTACCTGTTTCAGCTCTTTCCAATCCAATGTTGTTTCTTACAATAATATTTTCGGAGAAAAACTCTCCTGAACGATCCGGATGATCTCTCGGAGTAATTGGTTCATCAATAGCATTTTCGTAATAGCTAAGGTTTATAAAAGGACTACCAAGTTGAGTAGAAGCATTACTAAAATCATTATTTTCAATTGTCAAACCGTTCGGAGCATAGGCTGAAAGGAAAAAATGTATTTCCCCGTTAACTGTATTGTTCGCGATAGTGATGTTATTTACAATTTGTAGTTCTCTGTCAAAAACCAACACTTTACTTTGAGCATCTCCTATGCTGTTAAACGTATTGTTTGTTAAGGCGAAGTTGCTCGAGAATTCTTCTATATGAATGAAGTCTACGATACCGGCATTGTCATCAAAAATATTGTCATTTATGATGACATTCGTACCTCGAGATGAGGCTCCTAAACCAGTGTTTATAAAATGACATCTTTCAATGGTTGACCCACTGTGGTCCCAAACTATTGGGTTTGATGTGTTCCCACCATCAAATGACACAGCTCTGTCGTTGAATTCAATATTGGTACCTGATGCGGAGGTACCTCCAGGGGTGTTTTTTACTGAAAACGTACAGTTTTTCCATTCTACTTTTGGATGAGAAGTGACGTTTCCTTTCCGGTCGAACCAAAATCCAATTGTATTGAATTCAATGAAAGAAACATTCGTAAATTTTCCGCCTATACCATTTCCGGTTCTAACTTGATATCCTCCTCCCGAGACAATAACATTGTTAAATTCAATTCCCGAATATATTGTTTTATCGATTTTATTTACGTTGTTATAGCTTCCATGGATCATATTTAGAAAGACACTGTATTTTGCTCCAGGTGTTCTAATTAAAGCTAGGTTTTCAATTTTAATATCATTGGATGCAAAGTTTATAACACCGCAATTAATAAATTTTGTAGCGATATTGCCATTGTCTGCTCCATGTTTCGTTAGGTCTATTGTATTGTTATTTATAGTTCCTTTAAGTGTTATATTTCTTGGGATGTTTAAAACCTTTCCACCTAGGTCATATTCAAAAGAGTTGAACTCAATGACGGCTCCTTTGTTTGCGATAATCAATCTTTTGATAGCGTCATTTGTTGTTTCTCCTTCAGGGGCATCAATAAATCGTGCTGTGTCAAAATTGATAACTGATTGAGCACTAATTGTAATGCTTATCAAGGAAAAGAAAATAAACGAACAGGTAATGATGAAATTTTTGTTTTTCATGGAGTTTGGTTTGTAGTAAGTGGTTTCAAAGATTCAAGTTTGCATGTCTTGAAATTGGTTTTTCATTAGTTAAATCCTTGTAGTTTCAAATTCAAATGTATTGATAGCTTGTCTCAAATAGATGAAAACATGACTTGACTTTATCTAGACAAAAAATCGAATTTCTTCAAGATTTTCATCTTCTTTTAACATTCTGTACTGTAGGGGGCTCAATTCTTATTTTTGACTTGAATTGCTTTTGAAAGGTCTTTTTAGCTCGTTTTTACTGATGAATTTTAAAATTTAAAGAAGTTTAATATGTGGAATAAAAACATTACTGTCTATTTTCTTTGAATGGAATATTGAAGACATAAAATCAGTGAAATTGTCGATTTTAAATTTGAGGAACTCGTTATTGAGAAAAATAAATAGACAAAATTATGTAGCTACGTTTCGGAAGATTATCTGTCAAAATTTTCTGTGAAATAATATTGAATTTGTAAAGTTATTATTGTGTCTATTTTTTCTTGTGAGTTCCTAGCCTCTAGTATTTTGGTCGTTTTAACTTAATTTATACTATTATGAGAAAACTTTTACAAATTTTTTGTTTAACATCCTTAACCACAGTTGCCCAAACAACAATTAATGTTGCGAATTCTGATTTTGAGACTGTTAGTGGTGAACCATCTGCTCCCACAGATTGGACAGTTAATTTGGGAACCTTATTAGATGGTGATGCAAATTCAGGTACCAATGGTGCCTTATTAACAAGTACGGGGCCAAATGCCAAAATAACAACGGGTGCTACTTACACCTTAACTGCAGATTTAAAGACGTATCTAACGGTTTATGTAAAGCCTACTGTTTTAGACGATAGGAGTTTACTTAAAATTACCGATGATGGAGGAAGTCAATTAAAAGCAGGAGGGCAAGTTGTTTGGGGATCTAATGATGTAGGTTCTTGGCATAAGATAATGATGAATACTAGTTATGTTTCGAATGCTGATATTGATGTCAAATTAGAACTTAGGAATCCGCTTTCTGGAGATGCGATTCATTATGATGATGTTGAATTGTTGCAAAATCCTTTATCCGTAAATGGAGATATGGAAACAGAATTCTTATCAAATAACAGTATGAATTCTTTGACTCAGGTTTTTACTAAAACAGGCATGTCCACTTTGGCTAGAGAACAAAGTATTGTTCATGCAGGTAGTAATGCAATCAAATGTGTGACCACACAAGCTGCATCAACATTAAAGCAAAATCCAAATTATCAGCATGTAAGAGAAGCGGCAGAGAAAATATACCAAGGTTCTATTTGGGTGAAATTAGATGCAAGTTCTCCTGCAGCAGATTTTTATGTAGAATTATGGGTTGATGATGTTTTAGCAGGAATAGGCGCAACCATAAATATTGATTATGCTTCAAATAGTGATTGGGTTGAAGTAACTACACCTCAATTTACAACTGATGCTGTTGGAGGAGGAACTGTCTATGCAAGATTAGTTTGTAATAACGACGGAGCCGATAGAGCAATATTTTATGTTGACGATTATGAAATAGATAAACAAAATGTTGACATTTTGAGTGTAAACGGTAGTGCTTTGGATTCTAAGTTTTATGAAATAACCAAACATGGAATTGGGTTGATTGGCACTTCTGGAACTATAGAAATATTGGATGTTTTAGGAAGAACTCTAGTGAAAAAAGAACTTAATTTCGGGAAGTCGTTGAATTATTATTTTGATTCCTCTATGGTGTATATTGTTCGTATTGTAACAGCAAATGGAATTGTTTCTAGAAGAATCGTTTTTGATTAGAATGTTTTAAAAATCGGTTTCAGCATAGAAGTGTTTACATAAAACTAACTACATTTATAAATGCACATTGTGAAATACAATGTGCATTTTTTTATTAACTTCAAGCTTACAACAGTAATAATAAATTTCACATCTATTTTTTGAAAAAAAATAAAAAAAATATTTTTTGCAGTAGTATTGTCAATTAAATATGACGGATTCAAGTAATACACAATAAAGATTTTAAAATGAATATATGATGAGTTGTTTTTTAGGCCTCAAGAAAGAGGATAATGTTTTTTTTATTCTTTTTTCTATAGTGGTTTTGTGGCAAGGGGATTGCCTTGGGCACTTTGAAATACAACAGTAACAGGACTGTCTAATTTTTCTTTAGGTTTCATCCCTCTACCAACATCACTTCTCATACTCGTTCCAATGATAATGTCAGGTACAATTCCCAAAGAGTCCATTGCTTGTAACGTTGGGATATGGGCAATTCCCTTCGCTCCACCTCCACTAAGTACAAGAGCTACTTTTGGTTTAGAGTTTTGCGCAACAGAACAAAATGCAATAAATAAAAGACAGAGGAAGAGGTTGGTGTTTTTTTTCATAGCGATTGGTGGATAAATCAAATTTACATAGAATCGATGTAAAAACAAGTGAAGATTATAATTTAGGTGTTATTATTGGTTTAATATATTGCACACCTACTAAACTACTAATAACTGTAACGTACAAATTGTGTATGTATAGAGACATTCTGCTAAATAGTTTTAACTTTATTTGGGTGACTAAAATTATAGACATGAAAATAGTATTGAAATTTTTACTTGTATTTATCCCCTTGAGCATTTTGGCTTCAAATAATAAGTGTGAGGCTAAGAAAAAGCCTGCTATACTGAGTATAGAAACAGGACTTACCATTTTAAAAGTTAGACATGCTCAGACTAAATCAAAATCTTTGATCGTTGGTTCTAGCTATGAAGGAACCATGGTAGGATATTCTTATGAAGGGAAGAAACTATGGGAAAATAAGTTGTCTGGATTTATGAATCATGATGTATGGTGTTCTGATGTTACGGGTGATGGAAACGATGAAATAGTCTTGGCAAATGCTGATGGAAAAGTTTATTGTTTGGACCATAAAGGAAAAATGTTGTGGGAATTCCAGGCGGATATCACACCAATGTATGCGGTGAATGTGATTCATAAAAACAATCAAGCCTATGTTGTAGCGGGAGGATTTGATAAAAAAATATATTATTTATCTTCGAAAGGAGAGTTGGTTAAGGAAATTACTACCTCTGTTTTTTCTGTTGAAAAACCTTACAAAAGTGCCACTAAATTAGTTCCGAAACCGAACGAATGCGTTTCAAATTTTATCAGAACGATTAAAAATTCTGAGGGGCAAGAAATTCTTGTCATTTTGGGTAGTAACAATCACATGCAG
>NZ_JAQWGB010000161.1 GCF_029238425.1 Flavicella sp. | reverse complement strand
GCCTTATTGGAAAAAGGACATGTTATAGTTGGGCTAGATAATATCAACGATTATTATGATGTGAATTTGAAATATGCACGTCTGAATGAATTGGGTATAGCTAGAAACGACGCAGAGATTTTTCTAAAGGTTTCAGAAAGTGAAAAGTATAAATCATCTTTTCAATTCGTAAGAATGAATTTGGAAGATCGTCAGGAATTGCCTGGTTTATTTACAGTGCATCAATTTGATGTGGTAGTGAATTTAGCCGCACAAGCTGGCGTTCGTTATAGTATTGAGAATCCAAATGCATATATAGATAGCAATATTGTGGGCTACTTAAACATCTTAGAATGTTGTCGTCATTATAAGATCAAACACTTATTATACGCAAGCAGTTCTAGTATATATGGTGAAAACAAAAAAGTACCATTTTCTACAGAGGACAATGTAGATCATCCAATCAGTTTGTATGCAGCTACTAAAAAGAGCAATGAATTGATGGCATATACCTACAGTCATTTGTATGATATTCCAACGACAGGTTTGCGCTTTTTTACAGTCTACGGACCCTGGGGAAGACCTGATATGGCTATTTATCTATTTGCTGATGCAATCTCGAAAGGAAAAGCTATAAAAGTATTTAATAAGGGTAATATGTCTCGCGATTTTACCTTTATCGATGATATTATAAAGGGTATTGAAATTTCACTAGAAAACCCACCAATTAAAAACGAACAAAACCCAGCCTATAGAATATCAAATATAGGGAATGGGAGTCCACAATCTCTGGATGACTTTATCAAGGCCATTGAGAAAAGTTTTGGAACAGAAGCAAAAAAAGAATTTTTACCCATGCAAGATGGAGATGTATCTCAGACATGGGCTGATGTTTCGGAATTGGAGAAATTAGGATATAAAAGTAGCGTAGGGATAAAAGGAGGAGTGGAGCAGTTTGTAATATGGTATAAGAATTATAATAAAAAATGAAGAAGAAAGCAATCATTGTATCAGGATATTTTAATCCATTGCATAAAGGACATTTAGAATACATCAATAAGGCAAAATCTTTAGCAGATGCGCTTTTCGTGATTGTAAATAATGACCAGCAACGTGCATTAAAAGGTAGTAAGGAATTTCAATTAGAAGAGGAACGCGTGCTAATCGTGTCAAACTTAAAAGCAGTGGATACGGTTGTATTGTCGGTAGATTCGGATAGAACTGTTTGTGCTACGATAGAAAAGATCGCAAATGAATTTGGAGCAACTTTTGACTTGGCATTTGCGAATGGTGGAGATCAAAATAATGAAACGATACCTGAAATTGATATTTGTAATAAAATGGGAATAATATTGTTAGATGGACTGGGGGATAAAATACAGTCTAGTAGTTGGTTGTTGAAATAGAGGTGAGACGAAGACTTTGAGAAAATTTGATAAAGACAAGGTCTAAGCTAGGGGCAAAGTAGCATAAAAGAAAGACAGAGAAAATAAAATGAATAAAGAAACTAAAATATACATTGCAGGTCATAGAGGAATGGTGGGTTCCGCGATTTGGAGAACCTTAGAAGCTAAAGGATATAGCAATCTTTTAGGAAGAACGAGCCAAGAATTAGATTTAAAAGATCAAATAGCTGTACGTTCTTTTTTCACAGAAGAGCAACCGGAAGTTGTGATTGATGCAGCAGCTAGAGTTGGAGGTATTTTAGCAAACAATGAATATCCTTACCAGTTTTTAATGGAAAATATGCAGATTCAAAATAATTTGATAGATGCTGCCATGATTCAAAATGTGGATAAATTCATTTTCTTAGGAAGTTCTTGTATTTATCCTAAGTTAGCTCCTCAGCCATTAAAAGAAGAGTATTTGTTAACAGATTCCTTAGAACCTACGAATGAATGGTATGCCATAGCAAAAATAACAGGAGTGAAAGCTTGTCAGGCGATCCGAAAACAATTTGGGAAAGATTTTGTGAGTTTGATGCCTACCAATTTGTACGGTACACATGATAATTTTGATTTGAAAACATCACATGTGTTGCCAGCGATGATTCGTAAGTTTCATGAAGCAAAACAAAACGGTGAGCCTGTCGAACTTTGGGGTTCTGGAACACCTATGCGTGAATTTTTATTTGTGGATGATATGGCAGAATCGGTTATCTTCGCACTTGAAAATAAATTGCCTGAGCATTTATATAATGTGGGTACAGGTGAAGATTTGACAATCAGAGAATTGGCAGAAACCATCCAAAAGGTAGTGGGACATACTGGCGAGTTGATTTGGGATAGCTCAAAACCCGATGGTACACCAAGAAAATTGATGGATATTTCTAAAATGCATGACTTAGGTTGGAAACACAAAATAGACTTGCAAGAAGGAATTAAAAAGACCTATGCTTGGTTTTTGGAGAATATAGAAAACGTAAAAGAAGTAAAAATCTAAATCATTGGAGACTGATAGGTCAGTGCGAGGACGGTGAGCTTGTCGAACCGCCAACGAACGGATTTTTGAAGTCTTTAGAATATGGTAAGTTTAAGTACACTTCGACAGGCTCAGTGTACGTGAAAAATAAAGATATAAATTATCAGAGACTGAGTGGACAGTGAGTGGACAGTGAG
>NZ_JAQWGB010000083.1 GCF_029238425.1 Flavicella sp. | reverse complement strand
ACAACATTAGCGGGGAATCCCATAACCGTTGGTACCGCAACTTGGTCCCAGGTGAGTGGACCGAATACCGCCATTTTTTCTGATGTAAATATTCCTAATCCTGAAGTTACAGGCTTGATTCCTGGAGAGTATATTTTTAGATACTTGGTTTCTGCTGGTCCAAATTCACAAGATTCTTTTTCTGACACTTATGTGACGTACGCAACTCCTCCGGTAGCTAATGCTGGACCAGATGAGTCAATTTGTTCAGGAACTCATGTGTTACAAGGGAACGCACTAGAATCTGGACAAACAGGGAAATGGACTGTAAGCCCAAGCGCGGGAATAACAATTTTAGATGATACCATTCCTGATGCTATAGTAACAGGATTGGCTAAGAGTGAGTCTTATACGTTTACTTGGACCATTACAACAATAAAATGTGGAGATGATTCTGATGATGTTATTTTAACAACCGATGTGTTAAATTCTCCTTCTGTGGCTGATGCCGGAGCAGATCAATGTTTGTCATCAGGGACAACTTCAGGGGTTTTGACAGCGATTGAAACTGAAGTACCATTTAGTGGAAGTGGAGTTTGGAGTTTTGTTTCTGGACCAACGACACCAGTAATAAGCTCAACAGGCGATTATACCGCAAGCGTTACTGGGATGACTCAAGATGGAGATTATGAATTTAAATGGACGGTAACTACGTTGATTTGTTCGGCTGAAACTGAGGATACTGCAATAATTACGGTAGCACAGGATTCTAGTTTGAACTTGGATGCTGGGCCTGATCAAACTGTTTGTGGAACTCAAGTAGTGATGGCTGCAAATACACCGGCTACCGGCTTGACTGGTAAATGGGAACAGACTTCCGGTAATGCCGGATGGACTGTCGATGATATCACAAGTCCAACAGCGATATTTACAAATTTTGTGGACGGTAATTATGCTTTTAATTGGGTGGTTTCTAAAGGAACTTGTGAATCTTCATCAGATGAAATGGCTTTTTCAATTAGTACATCAGCAACTCCAGCGACTGCTGGACCCATTGCGGATATTTGTAATGGTAATTCAACCACGCTAACAGGAAACGTAATTACGGAAGGTGTTGGTACATGGACTTTAGAGTCTGGACCTAATAACCCAAATATAGCAGATGTTAATGATCCTGTTTCGGCAGTTTCAAATCTTGTTTCGGGTGATTATGTCTTTAAATGGACAAGTAGCAATGGAATCAATTGTCCAAATTCTGTGGCTACAACCTCTTTTACCGTTGCAACTGAAATTAATTTGGATGGTAAAGACCAAGATCTTTGTGCTGCTTCTCAAATATTATTAGAAGCAAATCCTGGTGCTTTAGGTGTTTGGACACAAACAGCACCAATTAATACACCTGTAATTTCTATCACGAATAATTCAGATAACACTGCGATTGTTGAATTAGATCCAAGCATTACGGATACTTACATTTTTACGTTTACGGCATCTGCGTCAGGCGTGTCTTGTACGAGTTCTGATGAATTAGAAATTAAAAACACAAAACTTCCTGATACTCCGAATGCAGGTCCAGATCAGAGTATTTGTACGGATACAAATACTTCTGTAACCATGGCCGCAACTGGAGAGCCGGGGGAATGGATTTTGGTAAGCGGACCAAATACCCCTACAATTTCAAGTGCTACAGATAAAGATGCCGTTATATCAGATTTAATTGAAGGCTTATATATCTATGAATGGAATGTTGGAAGTACTCCTTGTTTAGAATTGAAAGATGTCGTTAGAATTAATGTATATGATCCACCATTAGGGGCAGATGCAGGTCCAGATCAAACAGGTGGAACCGCTGCATGTCAGGTATTACCTCAGTTAGATGCGGTAACTCCTACAAATGGAATTGGAACTTGGACATTGACAACAGACCCTTCTGTAGGGACAGGAATTATCATTGATAGTCCAAATGATCCAAAATCTACTTTAACGATTAACGATCCGTTTAATTTGCCAATTGGAAATTATGTATTCACTTGGACCGTTTCTAATGGAAATCCAGTTTGTGCAGATATTTCTGATGAGGTTATTTTAGAATTTACAGCACCACCAGCTTCTGATGCAAATGCTGGTTCAGATCAAGAATTGTGTGATGTGGATGCTACTACTTTATTCGGAAATTCAATTAGTTTTGGTTCAGGTCTATGGACACAAGATTCTGGTCCTAATACCGCGGTAATTGCCAATCAGTTTAATTCAGAAACAGGAGTTTCTGGATTGATTGAAGGAACCTATGTATTCCGATGGACAATTACTAGTGGAGGTTGTAGTACTACCGATACAGTTGAAATAACCATCTATGATGATACTCTTGTCGGAGTATTGGATGCAGGGCCTGATCAAATTGTACCGCAATTTGACAATATATTTATGGATGCAACGGATGTATCCCCTGCGGTTGGTGAATGGCAATTTAAAAGCGGTCCATCGACTCCAATCATTTTAGATTTAAATGATCCAAAAACTCAAATTACTGGGGTTGTTCCTGGAGTTTATGAATTCAATTGGACAGTAAGATTGGGTATATGTCCACAGAAAGAAGACGCCGTCTTGATAACCGTTGTAGGTGTTACAGATGTTGCCGTAGATAAAAAAGTAGATATCCCTAGTCCGGTGGTCGGTTCTACGGTATCTTATTCGATTACCTTAACAAATAATGGAATAAATACCGCAACGGGAATTGAAATCAAGGATGATTTGCCAAGTGGAGTAACTTTGGTTTCTGGTTCTGTAGATAATGGAGGGGTTTATAATTCCGGTGGAAATTCTATTTTATGGAGTAATCTTTTATTAGATCCTGGAAAACAATTGGTATTGAATTATAAGGCAGTTGTGAATAATCCGAACGGAACAGTTGATGAATACAAGAATACTGCAAGTTTAGAAAGTGTCAATGAAATAGATGCAGATCCAACAAATGATGAGGACTCTGTCACTATTACCCCTTCAGTTATTGCTGATGTTGTGCTGTCTAAAGAAGTGTCGGATGCAAATCCTAACGAAGGTGATATTATTTTCTATGCGATTAAAATAACCAACAATTCAATTAGTGAAATCACCAATGTAGTGCTTACGGATAATTTACCTGCAGGACTTACTTATATCAATGGAATTGGAACAGTTTCAACATGGACTCCACCAACATGGAATATAGGAACCATGTTGCCAGGTGCTACAGAAGAACTGATTTTAGAGGTTCAAGTAGATCTTGGTACTTCAGGTCAAACTTTAACCAATACAATTAGCAATACGCAAGATCAGGTAGATCAAAATATTACTTTAGATGATGATACTGCGACGATTGTTGTTTCTAGTTCAGATTTAGTAACTAAAAAAGAAGTAAATAAAACATTAGTCGTTGAAGGTGAAACAATTTGGTACACAATCAATGTGGAAAATAAAGGCCCAGATTTGGCTACAAACGTTTCACTAGTCGATGTTCTTCCTACCGGAGTAACTTATTTGAGTGATAATTCAGGAGGTTCCTACAATGCTGGAAATGGACTGTGGAATATCGGAGATATTGAAAGTGGTAAATCTGCAGAGTTAAAAATATTTGTAAATGTAGATCCAGGAACTCAAGGGCAAAAAATAACCAACCTTACAACTACAGCTACTGGAGATCAAGCGGATCCAACAACGAAAGATGATGTTTTAGAAGCTGAGATAATTGTGGACAGTGAGACTGATGTAGTGATTACTAAAACAGTTGATAATCCAACTCCAGATGAAGGAGATGTTATTACCTATACCATAAGAGCAGAAAATAAAGGCTTGGTAAACGTTACCAATATTGTGGTTACAGATTTCTTACCAACTGGTTTGACTCATGTATCTGGAAATCCTTCTGAGGGGACTTGGATAGAACCAGAATGGTCTATGGCTCAAATTGTTCCGGGAGGTACAGAAGAACTGACTTTACAAGTTCAGGTCGGTGCAGGAACAGCCGGACAATCTTTAACAAATACAGTTACCAATGTTCAAGATCAATACGATTCCAATGTAACTCCAGATGATATGGAAGAGACCGTGATTGTGACTTCTTCAGATCTAGTTACTGTTAAAACTGTGAATAATAATGCTCCAAGCGAAGGAGATCTAATTACCTATTCTATTGAAGTTACAAATAATGGAGGAAGTAATGCTACTGGAATTGGCTTGATAGATAATTTACCTTCGGGTGTTACTTATGTATCAGATGATTCAGGCGGGGATTACAACAGTGGTTCTGGTATTTGGAATGTTGGAAATCTGGCAAATGGAAATTCAACTATCTTAAATATTCAGGCTACAGTTAACCTTGGAACTGCAGGTTCAGTTGTTACAAATACAACTACGGCTGCTGTTGGAGATCAAACGGATCCTTCCACTGTAGGAGATATTCTAGAAGCTGATATTCATGTGGATAACCAAACGGATATAGTATTGTCTAAAACAGTAAACAATTCAACACCAAATGAAGGTGATGCAATTGTTTACAAGATAGAGGTAACAAATAATGGAATTATTGATGCTACGAATCTAGTGATTACTGATGTTTTAGATCCAGGATTGGTATATGTTTCAGGAGTTGCTTCAGAAGGTGTATGGAGTTTTCCTACGTGGACTTTAAATACCTTGGCTGCAGGAGTAACAGAAACGTTATTGGTTCAGGTTATTGTGTCAACAGGTACTTCAGGGCAAACTCTGAATAATACTATAAGTAATACACAAGATCAGTTGGATAACAATGCCACCCTCGATGATGAGAATGAGGCAATCATTGTTACTGCGTCTGATTTGGTGACAGTGAAAACAGTGAATAATGGAACACCGCAAGTTGGAGATGTTGTGAAGTATTCTATTATTGTTACGAATAATGGTCCGAATGATGCAACAAATGTTACTGTAGTTGATAAATTACCTGTTGGGCTCACCTATGTAAGTGATGATAGAAGTGGATTCTATGATCCTGCAACTGGAGTTTGGTTTATTGGAGATCTAGCAAATGGTAGCTCAACAAATTTAAATATCAATGCAACTGTTGATAGTGGAACGGCAGGTACTTCTATTGAAAATATTGCTGTGGCTGCTAAGGCCGATCAAACAGATATATCTACAGTTGGAGACCAATTATCAGCAACTATTTATATTGACAATGAGACTGATATTGTATTATCTAAGGTGGTTGATAATGCAAATCCTAATGGAGGAGATAAAATAAATTATACAATAGTCGTTGAAAATAAAGGACCAATTGCTGCAACAAATGTCGTGATAGAAGATTTACTTCCAGCTGGACTGACTTTAGTATCAAGCACGCCTAGTTCTGGAGTTTATAACAATCCATATTGGAATATCAACGCATTGAGCGTTGGAGAACAAGAAACTTTAAACCTTGAGGTTTTGGTAAGTGATTCTGCAGATGGAATGGTATTAACTAATACAATTAGCAATACTCAAGATCAATTTGATAATAACAATACTACCGATGATTTAGATGAAACTATTGTGGTTACTTCTGCCGACTTGGTAACTCAAAAGTCAGTGGACAACGCAACTCCTAGTGTTGGAGAGGAAATTAATTATACGATTACCGTAAGAAATATCGGTCCTGATGCGGCTACCAATGTGAGTTTGATTGATCATTTACCTTTAGGGGTTACTTATGTAAGTGACGATTCCGCTGGAACCTATGATTCGAATACGGGGGTTTGGTCTATAGCTTCTATTAGTAATGGAGCAATTGAAACCTTAAACATTAAGACAACCGTAAATGCCGGTACTGGAGGAAAAACGATCACAAATACAACAACTGTAGCGGAAGGGGATCAAACGAACTCTTCTACCGTTGGTGATAGGTTGGAAGCAGTAATCTATGTGGATAATCAATCAGATATAGCTGTTACTAAGGTCGTTAATAATTCGAATCCAAATGAAGGTGAAATTGTAATATTTACCATTGAAGTTCAAAATAACGGTCCAATTGAAGTAACTGGATTGAAGCTTACGGATATTACTCCGATAGGACTTACTTTAATTTCAGGTGTACCAAATGAAGGAGTTTGGAATAGTCCTGTTTGGAATATTGGAACTTTAGCAAATGGAGCTTCTGCAACGATGCTTTTAACTGCAAGAGTAAATACTGGAACCGCAGGTACAGTGATTACAAATCATGTGAGAAATACCCAAGACCAGTTGGATACTAATCTTACTCCAGATGATCTTGAAGAGTCAGTAATTATTGCTTCTGCCAATCTAATTACTGTAAAATCGGTTGATGATACTGCTCCTAGTGAAGGACAAACTATTACTTACACGATTAAAGTTGATAATTACGGTCCAAACGAAGCTACAAATATTTCTCTTATAGATATTTTGCCAAATGGGGTTACCTATGCAAGCGATGATGCTGGAGGAGACTATAATTCAGGTTCTGGAATTTGGAATGTGGGAACTTTGGCGAACGGAGCAGCTTCTGAATTGAATATTCAAGCAACTGTTGATGGCGGTACTGCAGGAAGTACGATCTTAAACACCACGACTGCAGCAAGCGGAGATCAAACAGATTTATTGACAACTGGTGATGTGCTTGAAGCAGCAATTTTTGTTGATAATGAAACGGATATTGCCTTAACTAAAACTGTTAATAATAATACTCCGAATGAAGGTGAGACTATAAGATACACTATTACAATATCTAATAATGGTTCTATAACAGCGACCAACGTGGCTATAACGGATATTTTACCAGTTGGATTGACCTATGTTGCGGGAATTCCTTCAACAGGAATATGGAACTCACCAATTTGGACGATTAATTCTCTTGCAGCTGGTGAAACTGAAGTGCTTATTATTGATGCAAAAGTAGACCAAGGAACGGCAGGTCAAAATTTAACGAATACAATAAGCAATACCCAAGATCAATTGGATACTAATTTTACTCCAGATGATTTAGAAGAAACGATAGTTGTTGGAGCGTCAGATTTGGTGACGGTTAAAACGGTAGACAATGCAGCACCTGATGAAGGGGATACTATTGTTTATACGCTGACTGTTACAAATAATGGACTGAGTGATGCAACAGGAGTAAGTTTAGTAGATCATTTACCATTTGGGGTGACTTATGTTAGTGATGATGGTGCCGGTTCTTATTCTGATGCAACTAGTGTTTGGAGTATTGGTGATATCCCATTCGGAGCTTCTGTAAGTTTAAATATAGTTGCTACCGTAAATGCAGGTACGGCAGGAACAACCATTGAAAATACTACCACAGCAGCTTCAGGAGGTCAAGCAGACCCAACAACAGTTGGAGATGTATTGTCGGCTATTATTTTTATTGAAAATAAAACAGATATAGTTATAAGTAAAGTAGCAAGTAATTTAAATCCAAATGAAGGAGCTGAAGTATTTTATACGATTCGAGTTTGGAATAATGGTACCATACAGGCAACAAATTTAGAAATAGAGGATATTTTACCTGCTGGTGTTACTTATTTATCCGGAACGCCTACCTCTGGAATTTGGAATAACCCTATTTGGAATTTGAATACACTGAATCCGGGAGAAACGGAAACCTTGATCCTTAGGGTAAGAATTGATGCTGGAACTGCGGGTCAAACTATTATAAATACAATTAGCAATACGCAAGATCAATTAGATACGAATGCAACATTAGACCACTCTGAAGAAGTTATCGTTGTTGCGTATGCTGATTTGGTTACTGTAAAGACGGTAGACAATACAACTCCAGATGAGGGAGACACTATCAATTATTATATAAGTGTTACAAATAATGGATTGGCGAATGCTACTAACGTATCCTTGGTAGATCATTTACCAAACGGAGTGACTTATATAAGTGATGATAGTAGCGGTTCTTTCGATCCTGTTTCTGGAATTTGGACAATTGGAAACTTGACATTTGGAGACACTAAAATATTAACAGTTCAGGCAACAGTGGATGCTGGAACTGCAGGGAAGACAATTACAAATGTAACAACAAGTGCATTTGCAGATCAGGCAGACCCTATTGCAACAGGAGATGTTTTAGAAGCTTCTATTTTTATCGATAACGAGACAGATATCTTATTAACGAAAAAGGCCAATAACTTAACGCCTAATGAAGGTGACACTGTAATTTATACGATAGAGGTTCAAAATAAAGGTGTTATTGATGCAACCAATGTGATTATTACAGATTTACTTCCAGTTGGATTGACCTATGTTTCTGCTCTTCCTACTTCTGGTAATTGGAGTGCATCGACATGGAGTCTTAGTAAATTGGTATCTGGTGCAACGGAGAGGTTATTTGTTACTGTAACGGTAGATGCCGGAACTGCTGGACAAATAATTACCAATACTGTAAGCAACACGCAGGATCAGTTCGATAATAACGCAAGTTTAGATGATTTAGAAGAAACAATTGTAGTGACTGCTGCAGATTTAATTACGGTTAAATCGGTTGATAATACGACTCCGGCAGAAGGAGAAACGATTACTTATTCTATTTCAGTTTCTAATAATGGTACAAGTGATGCCACGGGAGTTAGTCTTGTGGATATATTGCCAAATGGCTTGGCATATTCTGGAGATAACAGCAGTGGACAGTATAATAGTGCCACGGGTGTTTGGACGATTGGAGCACTTGCAAATGGAGCTACTACAAGCCTATTGATTCAGGCGGTTGTAGAATCAGGAACGGCCGGTTCAACGATTGTAAATACAACAACTGCTGCGATCGCAGATCAAGCAGATCCAACTACAAATGGAGATGTTTTAGAGGCAACAGTATATGTAGATAACGAAACTGATATTGTGTTAAGCAAGACGGTAAATAACAACACGCCAAACGAGGGAGAAGATGTTGTGTATACCATTATTGTTGAAAATAAAGGAACTATAACTGCAACGAATGTTCAGGTAACGGATGTTTTACCAGTTGGGTTGAATTATGTTTCTGGAACACCAACCGCTGGTAGTTGGAATTCACCAACATGGACCTTGACATCTTTGGCACCTGGAGCGATTGAATACTTATCATTGAAAGCAAATGTGGGAGTTGGAACTGCTGGTCAGTCTTTAACCAATACGATATCTAATACGCAAGATCAATTGGATACCAATACGAGTCCAGATGATTTGGATGAAACAGTTATCGTTACGGCAGCGGATTTAGTAACAGTGAAAACGGTGGATAATCCATCACCAGATGAAGGAGAAATAATTACGTACACGATCAATGTTACCAATAATGGGTTGAGTGACGCTACAGGAGTTAGTCTTGTGGATCATTTACCATCAGGAGTTGTGTATCAGTCTGATGACAGTGCTGGTGCTTATAATTTTGGATCGGGAATTTGGAGTATTGGAGCCATAGCGAATGGAGCAACAGTAAGTTTGAATATCGAGGCATTGGTTTCAATTGGTTCGGCTGGGTCTACAATTGTGAATACAACTACTGCCGCTGCAGGAGATCAAACAGACCCGACAACAGTAGGCGATCAACTTCAAGCGACGATACACGTAGATAACGAAACAGATATTGTTTTAGAAAAGAATGTGGACAATGCTTCTCCAGATGAAGGTGATACTCTTTTGTATAGTGTGAAAGTTACCAACAATGGAACTGTTAGAGCTACTAATATGGTAATTACCGATATGTTATCATCTGGCTTGATTTATGTTGCAGGTACTACTTCCGGTGGAAATTGGGCATATCCAAATTGGTCAATTAACGAATTGGATGCTGGTGCGACAGAAACTTTAATTTTACAAGTAAATTTAGGTGCTGGAACAGCCGGTCAGACTTTGGTAAATACAGTAACGAATACACAAGATCAATTTGATACAAATGCTACACCAGATCAACCATCTGTATCGGTAACTGTTTCTTCTACGGATTTAGTTACGGTTAAAACAGTAGATACTACAACACCAGATGAAGGTGATACTGTGAATTACACAATTACTGTTACAAACAATGGAGTAAGTGATGCAACGGGAGTTTCATTGGTAGATAATTTACCAAATGGAGTAACCTATAGTAGTGATACCGGAGGTGGAGATTATAATGCTGGTTCAGGAGTTTGGTTGATAGGAAACCTATTAAATGGAGCAACAAAAACTCTTACAATTTCTGCAGTAGTGGATGGTGGAACTGCGGGTTCTACGATTGTAAATACTACTTCACCGGCGGTTGGAGACCAAGCGGATCCAACCACAAATGGAGATACATTAGAGGCTGCTATTTATGTAGATAATGAAACAGATATTGTACTTTCTAAAGTGGTAAATAATTCTTCTCCAAATGAAGGAGAACATGTGATCTATACAATTAGAGTTACTAATAATGGTACCATCGATGCAACAAATTTAGTTATTGAAGATGTATTGCCTGCCGGTCTTTCTTATGTTTCTGGAATCCCTACGGAGGGAATATGGACAGCGCCGAATTGGTTTGTTGGTAATTTAAATGCTGGAGATACCTATACTTTATTATTGAAAGTTTTGGTAGAACCTGGAGCATCAGGTAATAGTTTCACCAATACGATTTCGAATACCCAGGATCAATTGGATAATAACAATACTCCAGATGATATGGAGGAAACAATTGTGGTTACTGCATCTGATTTAAGAGTTACGAAAACAGTTGATAATGCAAGTCCGGTTGAGTTGAGCACTATCAATTATACAATTTCTGTTATGAATGATGGACCAAATGATGCCACAGGTGTCAGTATTACGGATGTTCTTCCGGCGGATGTAAGATATATATCAGATGATAGTTCAGGAATGTACAACAGCGGTTCAGGATTGTGGTCGATTGGAAATTTAGCCAATGGAGAAACCAAGACTTTGGTCATCACTGCGATTGTAAGGGTCAATACCGTTGGGAACGTTATTGTGAATGCAACCTCTAACTTGACGGCGGATCAACACGATTTAGATACATCAAATAACATCGGAAGCGTAACAATTGTTCCGGTAAGAGATGTGGATTTAAAGTTGACCAAGTCATTTAGCGACGGTACCGATATAGCGTCTATTGGAAATCAAAAGACTTTTGAAATTCACGTAACAAATGAAGGACAATCTTTAGCTACAGGAGTTGAGGTGACAGATGTTTTACCATCAGGGTATAAGTTTATCAGATATAATTCTACTACTGGAGTGTATGATTTCGGTACAGGTATATGGGATATAGGACAGGTTTTACCAGGAAGTACAGTAATATTAACGATGGATGTATTAATTCTTGGTACAGGAGATCATGAGAACTGTGCTGAAATTACGGCAATGAATGAAGCCGATTTAGATTCAACTCCAGGGAATGGAGATCCAACGGAAGATGATTATTCTTGTGTAGATATTTCTTATATATCCGCGTTAAACTTAGGAGTTGAAAAGTCAGTTTTAATGGATAATTTAACTCCAAACGTTGGAGATGAGATAACCTTTAGAATTCAAGTTAATAATTATGGAGAATTAGATGCCTCTACAGTTCAATTGATGGATGTCTTACCTTCAGGATTTAATTACTTGGCTTATAAATCTACGGCAGGTGTGTATGATGCTACTACAGGAGTATGGACGATCAATACTTTAGCCAAAGGAAGTGCTGAGATTTTAACGATAGCTGCTATTGTAAATCCAATTGGAGATTATGAGAACTGTGTCACAATCATTGGATCTTCGAATGTAGATACCAATCCTGCAGATGATACTAGTTGTATAATTGTGACTCCAGTATCATTAGTAGATTTAGAATTAGTGAAACAGGTAAATGATAACCGACCAACTGCCGGAGATGAAATTGAATTTTTAATTCGATTGATCAATAAAGGTCCGAGTATAGCTACAGGAGTAACAGTGGAAGATGTGTTATCTACGGGTTATGAATTTGTCTCCTCTAGTGCATCTATCGGTTCTTATGATGCCTCTACAAGTATTTGGGATGTGGGAACGGTTCAGGTTGCGGTAGAAGAAGATTTAACGATTGTTGTAAAAGTTAAATCAACTGGAGAGTGGGATAATACGGCACAGGTAGAAACGTGTAATGAACAAGATGTAGATTCAACACCTGGAAATGACAATCCTGATGAGGATGACCAGGATACTGTTGAGGTGGAAGTAGATGTTGATTTCTTTATCCCAGAAGAGTTTACTCCAAATGGTGATGGACTGAATGATACTTTTGAGATTACAAACTTATCAGTACTGTATCCTAACTTTAAAATAGTAATCGTAAACCGTTGGGGTAACAAAGTATTTGCCTACAAACATTCAGGGGATCCAAATGCGGAACCAGTTTGGTGGAATGGATATTCTGATGGAGGTGTGAATTTAGGTTCTGGTGATGTACCAGATGGAACGTATTTCTATACGATTGAATTTAATAATAATGACAGAGCACCGCAAACAGGATGGGTGTATTTAAGAAGATAATCATATATGGGAAAGTTTAGAATTTTAATCATTAGTGTTCTGCTGTTAAGTGCTCTAGATTCTATGGCACAGCAAGATCCTCATTATACCCAGTATATGTATAATATGACTGTGGTGAATCCTGCCTATGCGGGTTCAAGAGGTCTACCGGTGCTGACTCTTTTAGGACGGACGCAATGGGTTGGAGTCAAAGGAGGAGCGAGAACGGCTACTCTATCATTAGATGCCCCTGTTGGAAGAGCTGTGGGATTAGGTTTTTCTGTAATTCATGATGAGATTGGACCGGTGAAGGAAAATAATGTATATGGAGATTTCTCTTTTACAGTATTTACTGGAGAGGAAGGAAGATTGGCGTTTGGTATCAAAGCTGGTGCTACATTTTTGGATATTGGTTTATTGTCAACAGTAACTCCAGGAGATCCGTTAAATGTACCTGTAAATCAAATTTCTCCAAATTTTGGAGCTGGAATTTATTATTATACAGATAAGTTTTATGCAGGATTGTCTGCACCAAATTTCTTAGAAACGAAACATTTGGGAGATGATAGTGGGGTGGCAAGTGTGGCTTCTGAAAAGATGCCAATATTTTTAACATCGGGATATGTGTTTGATGTTACGAATGAGTTTCAGATAAAACCCTCTACGATGATAAAAGGAACCTCTGGTGCTCCTATATCTGTTGATCTGTCTGTAAATGCGATGGTGCAATCGGTTTTAGAGTTAGGGTTGTCCTATAGAATTGATGACTCTATTTCAGCAATGATTGGAATTCAAGCTTCACAAAAATTACGATTGGGTTATGCTTATGATTATTCAACTAGTAGTTTTGGAGTGTATAATTCAGGTTCACATGAGTTGATATTAACCTATAGCTTTAGTAAGCGTAATATGAAAAGTCCTAGATTCTTTTAAAAATGATATCTATGTTTAAAAAAAATATATTCTTTTTGTTATTCATCTTCGTTTCTGCAAATCTTATTGGGCAGGAGCAGGAGTGTGTTGTGAAAAACATAAATATAAATTCTAAAAATCAAGATTTTGGAATGGTTCATTATTCAGATTCTTTGGTTTTATTTTCTTCTTCTAGAAGAGATAGATCTATCAAACAAAGAAAATGGAGTGGAAACCACCAACCTTATTTAGAATTGTATAAGGCGAAGTTAACCAAGGATGGGAATTTTGATTCTGTGGCTAGGTTTTCTGATAAAGTAAATACAAAATACCATGATGCAGATTTGGTGTTTACAAAAGATGAAAACACAATTTATTTTTCTAGAAGTAATTATTACAAAAAGAAATATGTTACGGATTCTTTAGGAAGGAATTTAATTGAATTATATCGTGCAGAAAAAGATTCTGTTGGGGAATGGGAGATTTTTGAAATGCCTTTTAATAATAGGAATTATCAAACAGGACATGCTTCTTTGAGCGAAGATGAGACGAAATTATATTTTGTGTCTGATATGCCGGGTGGCTATGGGAAAACGGATTTATATGTCGTTGATATCAACCCCGATGGAAGTTACGGTACGCCTAAAAACCTAGGTCCCAATGTCAATACCGAAGGAAAGGAAATGTTTCCTTATGTATGGAAAAATGAGCTTTACTTTTCAAGTGATGGTTATGAAATTGGACAAGGAGGATTAGATGTTTTTATGGTTGATTTGGTGGATCATTTGCCTACAAAATCTGTTGTGAATTTAGCGCGTCCGTTGAATAGTTATAGTGACGATTTTGGGGTTGCTTTTAATAAGACTAAAAATAAAGGATACTTTTCTTCAAATAGACCAGGAGGAAAAGGAGATGATGATATTTATACTTTTGAATTTGCTTGTAGTCAAATCATAAAAGGAATTGCCCATGAGTTAGAGACAGAAGTGGATACTATTACAACGGTTACTCTTTTTACAAAAGATAACAAGCAATTGGATGAAACCATTGTTTATAGCAAGGGAGATGAAACTTCTATAGATAGTACTTTGGTAGTGGGTAAGGAACAGGATAGTATTTATAAATCACAGATTTCAAGTATAGTATTAGACAGTGCTAGAATATTTTTATTAGATGAGAATAATTTAAAATTGGATAGTGTAGTTACCAACGCTCAAGGAGAGTTTCAATTTGCCGTGGATTGTAGTATGAATTATAAGTTGGTGGCAGAAAAAGAACAGTATGAAGGAACTGAATTGATGATTGCTACCACAGAAAATAATTTGGACACCATTGCTGCTAATTTGTTTCTAACTCCTTCAGATATCATTTTGACAAGAGGAGAAATGATGTTGAGGGTAGATCCTATTTATTATGATTTTGATAAGACCAACATTCGAGCAGAATCGTTTAATGCTGCAAAGAGAGTTGTTCAATTGATGCGAAAATATCCACATATCAAAGTTCATATCAAGGCACATACAGATAGTAGAGGACGTGCTGAATACAATTTAAGCTTGTCTGAAAGAAGAGCAGCAGTTTTAAGAGTTGGTATTATTCAAAGTGGAATTGAGGCGAGTAGAATTAGTTCTAAGGGATATGGAGAAACACAACCTATCAACCAATGTTCTGACGGTGTAAAATGTACAGAGGATGAGCACCAAGAGAATCGACGTATTGAGTTTGTAATTACAAACCCTGATGAGCATGAAAAGGAACAGACAGTTGAAGATATGATGCTAGAAGATTCTAAAAACTTAGATATCAAGGTTGACAAAAAGAAGTAAATAATAATTGATAAAAAAAACTCCTAGAGAAATCTAGGAGTTTTTTTTGTTCTTATTTTAAATATCAACTCGTTCAAAATAACTTTCTAAAAAGTCATCTACTTTTTCTTTTAGGATATTGATAGAAATGTCTTCATCTCTAAAGATTGTTAGATTTTCTTTTACTCTATTTCTACTCATACTTTCTTGTACTTCTACAATACGAACACCATTTATTTTTTCTAGCAAAGTTTTGAGTTGCTGGTCTAAAGAAATATCACTTAAATATATTTTAATGGTCTGTTCTTT
>NZ_JAQWGB010000060.1 GCF_029238425.1 Flavicella sp. | reverse complement strand
CCCATAACCTCACCATAAAACTCAACGGCCTTATGGATATCTGGAACTGTGATACCTACATGTGAAAACGACCTAGGATATTTTGCTTCTTTCATATTTTTTTGTTTTAAATTGTTCAGATTAATTTATGAAAAACGAATCCTATAAAGCTAATCATTTCTATTGAACTTTGACAAATTTGAAATTTGAAATATCTTTCAAGATATCCTTAAAAGATAAACCCCAAACCTACTTCATAAATATGATTGATTTGATCTTGTAGTACAACATTAGTTCTATGTTGATAATCTGCTTTTAAGACTATATTTTCTTTGGTATTATAGTTCACTCCAAAAATCCATATGCTCAAATCATTCACCGATTTTGGAAGGTTCTCCAGAACGGTTTCAATATTAAAATGTGTATTCAATCGTTCATATCGAGTAAACAGTGTCAGCTTTTGTTCATTTGCATTGAAGAAAAAATTCTCATTTTCTTTCCTTATTTTACTTTTTGTCAAATAAGGTAATACATCACAGCCAAACTCAAATAAATAACCATACACCTCTTTCCCTAATACCTGTCCATTCCCTGTTGCTGATAATGTTTGTTGATAGATTTTTTCTGTATCTTCTAACTGCCCATAAGTACCAATCCCGACGAAACTAAAATTGTCTTTTTGGTATTTAGCATAAGCCGATGTCAAACTGATATTTCCTTTGATTTTAGTCTCTGTAGCATCTTCTAAAACCGTAGCTCCTTGACCTGATTCTCCGTAGTATCCAGAAAGAGAAAGAGTAACATTCTTAAAACCAGTGTAATTTATTTGAGGATTGATGGAGATTGATTTTGGAGCATCAAATCGTATTTCTCTTCCTTGACGAATCCAGGTGGGACTTAAAAAATGTTCACTATTCAACCCTTGAGAGAAACCTAAGGCATAACTCCAATCGTTAGAAATATTTCCATAGAACATCACGCCAAGCTCAATCCAAGTACTAGGAATAATCAACCGTTCTACCTCTGAACGATTCACAGAATGAAACATAATAGGTTCATCATTATTATTCACATACCCAATAGTCAAAGGGTAAAAACCAATTCTTGCTTTCAAATAATCTCTGTATAAAAAATCTACAAAAGCTTCAAATACAAATTCCAAATGAGCTTCTTCTTGCTTGAAATGAATATATTCAAACTGGACCTCTGAATTCCAAATTAATTTATCTGTAATTCGGTAACCAAAAAATGTAGCAAAACGATACAATCCAGAATAATACAATTCTAAATCTCCCATATTTTTATCTACCATACCTTGTGAAGGAACATAGTTGAACTCTCCAAAACCACTGATAGAATATTTTTTCTCTGAGAAAAATATTTTTGATGCCGCTAAAGCTAAACCAGGCTGCTGTTTCAACTCAGAAGAATTGTTTTTTTGTAGAGAATCTAATTCATTTTTATTCTGTCCAAAACCAATCGAAACACTCAATAAAAAAGTAAGAGCAAATAAATTTCTCATGGTAAAAATTTCTAGATAAAGATACGGTATTCAGGGACAAAATAAATAGATTCAAACTAAAAAAGCATTTCCTAAAAGTAAAGAAATTAAAATTCAAATAAAATCGTGTTCTCTAAAAAATGTACTATTGTTAAACTCCTGTGGCTTGATCTAGATTTATTTGTTCTTTTTTATAAGAATTCAATTCAAAAAACCGGGTTTTAACATTAATCAAAACTGACATTTGGAGTTCCCGAAAAACTTCAGTCAATACTTCCATCGTACCACTATCGTAATTTACATAATCCGACATATAATTTCGGGTTCTTTTAAGAGCATCGGTTACCAGTTGCTGTTGAGCTGTTCTACTTATAATCTCAGCGCCTGCTGTATAGGTATACATCCCTGTTTTTATGGGTCTTCCTATATCATCATACCATATATAAGACCATTGGTTAAGCGGACGTTGCAATCCATTTTGAGTCAATACAGGTCTATTTAACTCATCATAAACGATAAACGCTCTTGCTTTTCCGGGTTCTTGTTTTTCTTCGAGCTCTTTAGACTCTATTGTTTTAATACATTCGTTGTAAACAACGGTAAATTCATTTATCTTTTTCATAGCATTGATTAGGATATACATCTAAATTAATAGCTATTGAATTGATAAACTATTACAAAACAATTTCATAACCTTAGCTTAACACTTGTTTTTACTAGGTTTCTGTATACTAAGAGATTGTCTAAAATTAGTTTTTAACCGATATTCTGATTATAAATGTCATTATCTGTATTGATTGAGCTTATTTCCTTTTTATTTTCTAAAATTGAACGTAGATTGTTCATGTCTTGACTTACTTTTCTTTCAATAACCTTCGCATAAATCTGTGTAGTGGTAATTTTTGTATGCCCCAACATCTTTGAAACAGTTTCTATAGGTACTCCATTTGACAAAGTAATTGTCGTAGCAAAAGTATGTCGAGCCATATGGAAAGTGAGGTTCTTAGATACACCACAGATATCTGCAATTTCCTTTAAATAGCTGTTTACTTTTTGATTGGAGATATTCGGGAATACCATGTTTTTAGAAAGTATTCGAATATCTGTTTGATATTTTTCGAGTATTGTTTTTGGTACTTCTAATAACGGTAATCGAACGGATATTTTTGTTTTTTGTCTTTTAGTAATAAGCCAATTATTTCCATCTATGCTCAAATGAATATTATCGGGTGTCAATTGGATTATATCTATATATGCTAAACCTGTATAACAACTAAAGATAAATAAATCTTTAACCAGGTCTAAACGTGGTATTTTACTTGTATAATTCTCAATAAACGTTAACTCTGTCGCTGTTAAAAACTCTCTTTCTCTTTTTTCTAATGAAAATTTAAACCTAACAAATGGATCTTTATCTAACCACTCGTTTGAAATAGCCATATTCACCATTTTCTTTAGCCTTTGGATATGCTTCATTGCTGTATTGTTAGCAATCGTTCTTTTTGTTTCTTTACAAACATAGTTTCTTAAAAAACGTTCAAAACCAATAATAAATTCATGATTGAGAGCTGTTAAGTACATGTCTGTAGTTTTGCACTTCTCTTCAATAAATTCTTGAATATATCGTTGACTTGTTCTATAACTACGAAGTGTATTTTTATGAATCTTATGTTCTACATTCTCATTGTGATACTTAAAAATATCTTTTAGAGAATGATGCTGCACATCGGTTCCAAAAAAACGTGCTTTTACCAGCTGAGGTGTTATTAGTTTATTCTCTAATTCTAGCGTTTGATAAGATTGTACAATTTTTGCTTTTACGGTATCTATATTCTGATTTAAAGCACGCGCTTCTTGACTATTCCCTTTTACTTTGGATTTCGATTTATCCCATGACGAAATATCAATCTTTCGCTTTAGACTTATATTTGTTCTTTTTTGATTAATTGTAACCCTGCCATACAATTCTGCTTGATTATTTATGGCACGCGAAGAATTAATCCAGATTAGGATTGAAAAAGTTGTTGAAGATTTCATAGTTGTCGTCTTTTAAGTTAAACTCATTTTAGACGAAAGTCAAATCAACTAATAATATACTTCTTAAAGTAGTCAACAAAATTCAACAATATAAGCTGTTGACCGATTTGTTGACCTAAGATATGAATAAATATCAAATAACTCGATAGTAGGGAACAAAAAAAAACCTTGAAAACATACTGTTTACAAGGTTTTAAGCTTATTTAATTTTGCCTTTGCGGTCTGGACGGGACTCGAACCCGCGACCCCCTGCGTGACAGGCAGGTATTCTAACCAGCTGAACTACCAGACCGTTGCTGTTAGCGGTTGCAAATTTACATTGTATTCACGTTTCTCACAAGCTTTTTTACATAAAAATTAGGTTTATTTTCTTCTAACAAAAACCACATCCCTTAGTCCTTTCATTTACAAATAATTAAAAAAACAATTCTTGTGAAAAGTATTTTAACTTTCGAGATTTTCATCCACAATTCTCTTAATTTTTGAATTCAAAGAAGCAATAGATCTATAACTTGTATGCTCTAAAATTATTATTACCATATCATCCTTGGGATATTGAATCAACCCTGTATTAAATCCATTCCATTTTCCATAGTGATATACTCTGCCTTCTTTGCCATGGTCCAATCTAAAACCGAAACCATAGGGTACATTTCTTCCATACTTTGTTTTCCCTCTAGTTTGCATTAATGCCAAGGATTCTTTAGACAATAACATTCCATGATGCAAACCATAATTCCATTTGTACAAATCTTCTGTATTGGCATACACATTTTTATCACCCACAATGGCATCGTTAACCGTTCCTCTAATTTTTAAATGACGCCAACCTTTATACAAACGATACCCAGTTAATTGATTGCTTCTAATCGTATCCTTTTTATAACTGTACACAAAAGAATTCTTCATGCCCAAAGGTTCAAAAATATTTTGAGCAACAAAATCAGCATACGCCATTCCACTAATTTTTTCTACGATAGATGCCAATACAAAATAACCTGTATTCGAATAATCAAAATTCCTACCTGCTCTAAAAAATCGAGGTGTTTCGGTTTCTTCTAACAAAGCCATCATCTCTGCATTGCTAGGAGGTTCTTTTTCCTCCCACTTATGCTCAGCAACCCAAAAATATTTTGGCAAGCCAGAGGTATGTGTCAACAAATGTTTTATGGTTACATCTTTGTAAGGAAAATCGGGATAATACTGAGCTACAGAATCCGAATATTGAATCAACCCTCTCTCCTCTAAAAGTACAATGGCAGCCGCGGTAAACTGTTTACTAACGGAGGCTATTTGAAAAGCAGATGTTTCATGCAGTAATTTTTTACTTCTAAAATCTGCATAACCAATTTGATTGTTATAAACGATTTTTCCATTTTTTGCAACCAACACAGCCCCGTGAAAATCATATCTTTTATGAATTCTTTTTAAAAGTGAATCCATTTTATGTGTCACTTTAGCGACTTCAGAACTTGGGTATTCTTTTACAACTACTCCTTTTTCTCTAGGAATTGTTTTAATACTGTCTTTCTCTATTTTTTGAATTGTCTTTTGCGTATAGTTTGAGGTTCTTCCTAGTTTTAAAAACAGGAAAACCGAAATCAAAATAACAGCAATAAGGAATATTTTTTTTCTCAAAAAGTTCTTTCATTAAATCAACTTGCAAATTAACATTATCTCTTGGTTTAGCAAAAAAATGATTGTTTAAGATTACTTAAATCCTCATTTTCATAAAAAAACCTCAAAACTACTGTCTTGAGGTAAAAAATAACCGAAAAGTTTTTTTATTGGGGCTTAAAACACTAGTAATAAACTTCTAAAAGCTCAGATTTAACATCACATTGTAAGGATATCTTTTTGATTGTCGCTGGGATCAATATCGTTTCTCCCTTTTTAAGCGTATATTCTTTAATCCCATCAAAAATAGTACTTTAAAATCAGGTGGAGGATTTGCTATAAACGGAAATCACCAATATGGAGATGAGTATACGATTGACGCAAATTTCGAAAATGTAACAATCGTGAATAATTACGCTGTTATTACAGGAGGAGCAGTACACACAATAGGAGTAGATTTTGTTGCAGGAGGAAGTGGCTCTATAACTACTGGTGACACAAACACAAGTCTAAGAATGGTGCACTGCACCGTTGCATATAATACAAGTGATGATGATGCAAAATCCGGAATTACATTTGCTAACGGATCTGCAACAACAGGCCCTCACTTTAATATTTATAATTCCATTGTTGTGAGTGCAGATGATGTGAGTAAAAAAGCTTTGAATTTTGCCAACTCCAATGCAAATGATGTTATTAATAATATTCTTGGAGGTCTTAATTCTTTTGCGGCGGTTCAAGATCTTAATAATGAAAAAGGAAAAACAGCTACTTTTGCAGGTTTGGCAGGTTCGTTAAGTGACGAAGGTGGTAATACCCACGTGATCGTTATCAGTGGTGGTAGCAATTCTGAAGATTATTGTTCTTCTACTACTCGAATTACTTTACCGACATCGGATCAAAGAGGGTATACTCGATCTGTTATTTATGATGCAGGAGCTTATGAAATTGCAGGTGTTTTGCTAAACAATAATAAAATAACTTCTGAAAACTTTAACATTTACCCAAATCCAGCGAATGAATTTATCCATATCAATGTAGATATTGACATTCAAGATGTGAAACTATATTCTATGCTAGGTGACTTGGTAAAAGATTTTGGACAAGCAAAAATATTAGACGTATCCAATATTAATTCAGGGATTTACCTAATTAAGGTGACTGATGAAAACAATAAACAATTTATCAAACAGGTTGTTATCGAATAGTACTATTAAAAAGTAAGAAAAACTCCTTAGATGTTTATCAAAAAAAGTAAAGAAACAAACTTGAAGTCAAATGGTTCATTTATTTTTGCAGGATGGATTTTACATTACAATCAGCATACAAACCTACAGGAGATCAACCGGAAGCCATCAAGCAACTAACAGAGGGTATTTTAAAGGATGAAAAATACATGAATCTTTTAGGGGTTACAGGTTCTGGAAAAACTTTTACGGTAGCTAATGTAATTCAAAACGTAAACAGGCCTACTTTAGTATTGGCACATAACAAAACATTGGCAGCACAGCTATATGCTGAGTTCAAGGAATTTTTCCCAAACAATGCCGTTGAATATTTTGTTTCTTATTACGACTATTACCAACCAGAGGCTTACATACCTTCTAGCGGAGTTTTTATAGAAAAAGACCTTTCTATCAATGATGATATTGAACGTTTGAGAATCAGCACCTCCTCTGCACTTCTTTCTGGAAGAAGAGATGTTTTGGTAATTGCTTCTGTATCCTGTTTGTATGGTATTGGAAACCCCGTTGAATTTAAAAAAAATGTAATTACCATAGAGCAAGATCAAGTTTTGGCGAGAACCAAATTCTTGCATATGTTAGTGCAAAGTCTATATTCTAGAACCGAAACAGAAATTAAAAGTGGAAGCTTTAAGGTAAAAGGAGATACCATTACCATCTATCCTTCTTACGGAGAATTCGCCTATAGAGTTCATTTTTTTGGAGATGAAATAGAAGAGATTGAATCTTTTGATGTTGAAAATAATACCGTCGTAGAAAAATTTGAAACTTTAAATATTTATCCTGCTAATTTATTTGTTACTTCCCCAGATATTCTGCAGAATGCCATCCACCAGATACAAGAAGATATGGTGAAGCAAGTAGATTACTTTAAGGAAATTGGCAAACACTTAGAAGCAAAAAGACTAAAAGAACGTACTGAGTTTGACTTAGAAATGATCCGCGAATTGGGCTATTGTAGTGGAATTGAAAATTATTCGAGATATTTAGATGGAAGAGAACCTGGGACTCGACCTTTTTGCTTATTGGATTATTTCCCTGAAGATTATTTAATGGTTATTGACGAGAGTCACGTAACCGTACCTCAGACACATGCCATGTATGGTGGCGATAGATCTAGAAAAGAAAACCTAGTTGAATTTGGTTTTCGATTGCCCGCTGCCATGGACAACAGACCTTTAAAGTTTGAAGAATTTGAAGCAGTACAAAATCAAGTATTATACGTGAGTGCTACTCCAGCCGACTATGAATTAGAAAAAACGGAAGGACATTTTGTAGAGCAAGTCATTAGACCTACTGGTTTATTAGATCCAATTATTGAAGTGCGCCCGAGTGAAAACCAGATAGACGATTTAACGGAAGAAATTCAACAAAGAATAGAACTAGATGAAAGAGTATTAGTAACTACACTTACCAAAAGAATGGCGGAAGAGTTGGCCAAATTCTTGACGAGAATACAAATTCGTTGTAGGTATATTCATTCTGATGTTGATACGCTTGAACGTGTTCAAATATTACAAGATTTAAGAAAAGGTTTGTTTGATGTTTTGATTGGAGTAAACCTATTAAGAGAAGGATTGGATTTACCTGAAGTTTCTTTAGTGGCAATTATTGATGCTGATAAAGAAGGATTCCTACGATCACATAGATCTTTAACACAAACTATTGGTAGAGCTGCAAGAAATGTAAATGGTAAAGCCATCATGTACGGAGATAAAATTACCAAAAGTATGGAGTTGACCATTTCTGAAACTGCAAGAAGGAGAGAAAAACAAATTGCCTATAATGTTAAAAACAACATTACTCCGAAACAAATTATTAAAAAAATTGACAACGCGTTATTAGAAAACCAAGGAACTTCTTATTCTTCTATTGATGAAAATATTGCCGCAGAACAAGATCTTACCTATTTGACAAAAGGAGAAATAGAAAAGAGAATCAATCAAGCAAGAAAAGAAATGGAAGCTGCCGCTAAAAATCTTGATTTTATTGTAGCTGCCAAATTGCGAGATCAAATAAAAGAGTTAAAAGAAAAATTGTAGAAAAGCAGGAAACACCCTTCGACAGTATTTCGAGAACCTCAATAACCGACTCAGGGTCCGGAGGAGTTTAATCGGAGGCTGAGCCTATCAAAGTCTCATGTATTAGTACCAGGTATCAGGAGTCAGGAAGCAAGTATAAAAACATCTAATGCCGTTATTTCATTTTGTCACTTCGAGTGAATTTATGAATGAAATGAAGAAATTTGTATCGAGAAGTAGCACCCAAATAGTTCTCGATACAATCCATGAAAAATGGATCACTCGAACTGACAGGGCTTGGTAGCAAGAGGCAAGAAGTCAGGAAACAAGAATCAAGAGTAACCCTTCGATAAGCCTCGGGACAGGATTACGGAGGCTGAGCCTATCAAAGTCTCATGTATTAGTAGCAGGAGACAAGAATCAAGAAACCAGGAATCCTGAATTTTGTGTCTTGTGTCTTGTGTCTTGTGTCTTGTGTCTTGTGTCTTGTGTCTTGTGTCTTAAATCAAGTATAAAAACATCTAATGCGGTTATTGCATTTTGTCACTTCGAGTGAATTTATGAATGAAATGAAGAAATTTGTATCGAGAAGTAGTACCCAAATAGTTCTCGATACAATCCATGAAAAATGGATCACTCGA
Organism: Flavicella sp.; assembly: GCF_029238425.1. Taxonomy (GTDB): domain Bacteria; phylum Bacteroidota; class Bacteroidia; order Flavobacteriales; family Flavobacteriaceae; genus Flavicella. The sequence continues at coordinate 10,842 of NZ_JAQWGB010000060.1, read as the reverse complement.
ACTGACAGGGCTTGACTTGAAGAGTCAGGAATCAGGAATCAGGTGTCAAAACCCAAATACCAATAACTAAAAACTAAGAATCCGGAGGCTGAGCCTGTCGAAGTCTCGTATTCTAGTCCAATAAATCGGACTAGATAAACCCACCAGAACTGGCTTCATTGGAATCTCTGTTTTTTCTTTTTCTTGCTTTATTTTTTCCACCTCCAAAATTATACATAAAACCTAAGAAGACGGTTCTACTCTCCCAGTTAAACTGTCCTCTTTGAGGAATAGGTTTGTCTGAGGTAAACTTAAATTTCATGCCTTTAAAAATATCATTAAAATTCAGTGTCAGTGTTCCTTTTCCTTTTAATATATTATAACTAGCACCGGTATTTACCATCCACATAGGATCTACATTAAATTGAATGGATTGTCCACCTCCTCTATACATCGCAAACAGTTGCAATCGTAAATCTTTAGTTGCGGTGAAATTGTTGTTGATCCTAAAATTAAAAGCATTGTTTTGCACTTCTATCAGTTCATTATTTGCGATTCCACTTTCTCTTTGAATATACAAATCCATACTTGCATTCATTCTCCACCAATTTGAAAAAGCATGGTTGCTAGACAATTCAAATCCATACCTATCACTAGCAGCTGAATTGATATAGGAAAGTTCTAATTTATCTTCATCAAACTCATCAATATTCAAAACTCTAGTTATATTATCATTTATCTTTCTTAAAAAAGTACCAACGGTAAAAGATCCTTTCTCATACTGACGCATGTAACTGATTTCAAATGAATTGGTAAACTGAGGTCTCAATTCAGGATTTCCGATAGAAGTAATTAGCGGCGTACTCCATTCTCTAATAGGATTTACTTGCTGAATAGAAGGTCTGTCCACCCTTCTACTATAACTGAATTGATACTGATTTTTTTCATTTGGGTTGTACGTAAAAAAAGCGGATGGGTACACCGTAAATATTTTATCTGTATACTCGGCCGTTTCTCCAGACTGAGCAAAATCGCCACGAACCTCATAATTTTCTAACCTTGCTCCTAATTGCATAGTCAATTTATCAAATTGCTGATTGTAGTTGGCATAAACCGAATAAATATCACGATCATATCGAAAAGAACTATTTCCTATAGGTGCTGTTTCGTACCAAGAAACTAGTTCTCCATCTACGATAATTGTTTTTGGAATTCTATTCCCGTTATCATCATACACAAAATTATGCTGTGTTGTATTCAAACTATTTTTAGTTCTATTATAGCGAGCTTCTAAGCCCAATTCCAGTTTTGTCTTTTCTGATAAGTGCTTTGTATAATCCAAATTATACAGATCTCTCCCCTTGTCGTCCACCACATAATCCGTATAATTCCTTGTATTGTCATAAGGTTTCACCCGTTCGTAAAAATCAGCACCCTGCTCTCTATCATAATTAGAAATATTTGCCTCCAATTCAAGTTTTTCTCCTTCCCTTATATCAAACGTATAGGCAAAATCATACGTTTTTGAATCCCCATCATTGTCTATATCTGACGGACTATCGGAATGAATTGCTCCTGTTATGAATGTACTAGAAAACTGAGAATCCTTTGATTTGTTTTGAGTTGTATACACCGACAAAGTATGTTTGTCATTTATGTAATAATCCGCACCTACTTTTAAAATGTGATTGGCATAATTAGATTCAAAATTAAAATCTTGCTGTATACTATTATCATCTCTTAAAACAATACCATAATTTGTATTGTCTCCATTATTGTATCCATAATTACCAAAGAAATTTACCCTTCCTGTTTTAAAGTTCATATTGGTAGAATAATTATATCTAGGATTCTCACCATAAGTCAGACCTGTATTTACAGAACCATTGAATCCTAAATTAGAATTCTTATGTAGAATAATATTGATGATACCACTCATTCCTTCAGGATTATATTTGGCAGAAGGATTGGTTATCAACTCCACACTCTTAATAGAGGTAGAAGGAATTTGTTTTAATAATTGCGCTTCAGGTACATTTGTCGGTTTTCCGTCTACTAAAATTCTTACGTTTTCATTTCCTCTCAAACTAATATTCCCAGATTGGCTGTCCACAGAAACGGACTGCACATTATTTAACACCGACGCCGCAGTGGCTCCCACAGAAGTTAAATCCTTTCCTACATTAATGACTTTTCTATCAATCTTTTGCTCTACAGTAGATTTTTCTGCCACAACAACTACCTCGTCTAACTCAGAACTTGTTTCTGAAAGTGTTAATTTCCCTAAATCGTACCTTTTTCTTTTTTTAGAAATTTCAATTTTTTTCTGGAATGTTTCGTAACCAATAAAAGAAATCAGCACTTTAAAATTTCCTTGTGGAATTTTTTTGATTTCAAAGTAGCCTTTGTCATCTGTTATGGTTCCAGAAATTGTCTTCCCTTGACCGTCTTGTATCTCAATATTCACATATGGCAACGGCTGATTGCTTTCTTTATCAAACACTTGCCCTGTAATCACACCCAATACATCTTCAGACGCACTCACTGTAAAAGAAGCAGTTACAAAGACAAAACAAAAAATAAATAAGGATTTCATAGTTAGATTTTTTATTATTTCGACACAAATATATAAAATAAATAGTACTATGCAAAACAAAGTACTATTTACAACTAATAACACACCCCTATAAATAGGGAGTTGTAAATTCACTTAATTATGGTTATTGTGGGGAACGTATGAATAGTCTAATTTTACAGTAAGTAAGAGTAATTAAATGGTTATTGTAAAAAACGGATGAAATACGCCCCTTAATGTTCATCCGTTTTTTTACTCTTTTTTTTTAGATTGAATTTTATTGAAATTAGATAAATTAAATTAGTAGTCGGTTAATTATTTCGGTTGTGAACTCGTGCCTGAGACACAACCGATTTTTTTATGGACTCAAAAAAAAAAGCTGCTAACAAATGTTAGCAGCTTTTTTTATAAACTTTATATTTTTAAAGAGCTTCTCCTAACTCTTTTAATCTTTCTGTATTTTCAGCCAACTTAAGACCATCAATAATTTTATGGATATCTCCATTGATTACATTTTGTAAATCATAAAGGGTCATTCCAATTCTGTGTTCTGTGACACGTCCTTGAGGATAGTTGTATGTTCTAATTTTTGCAGATCTATCACCACTGGCAACTAATGAATTCCTTTTCAAAGAATCCGCTGCCAATTTTTTCTCTAGTTCTTGTTCATACAATCTAGAACGTAATACTTTCATGGCCTTGTCTTTGTTCTTATGCTGAGATTTTTGATCTTGACATTGCGCCACCAATCCAGATGGAATATGCGTCAAACGTACCGCAGAATAAGTTGTATTTACCGACTGACCACCAGGTCCTGAAGAACAGAAATAATCAATTCTAATATCACTCATTTTCATATCGATATCAAACTCTTCCGCCTCTGGCAATACCATCACTGTAGCAGCTGAAGTATGCACACGACCCTGAGTTTCTGTTTGAGGAACTCGTTGTACACGGTGCACTCCAGACTCAAATTTCATATCTCCATACACATCCGCACCAGAAATACTGAAAATTATTTCTTTGAATCCACCAGAAGTTCCCTCACTAATGTCTTCAACTTCTACTTTCCAGTTTCTGTCAGAACTATATTTTGTATACATTCTATACAAATCACCAGCAAATATACTTGCTTCATCCCCTCCTGCTCCGGCTCTAATTTCAACAATTACGTTTTTACCATCTTCAGGATCTTTTGGAATCAACATAAATTTAATCTCCTCTTCAATCTGAGGGATTTGTTCATTTGCTTCGTCCAATTCCATTTTTGCCATTTCTACCATTTCAGCGTCTGATCCGTCTGAAATGATTTCTTTAGCCTCCGCAATATTATTTAATAACTTCTCGTATTCATTAGATTTTTCAACAATCTGTCCTAAATCTTTATATTCTTTATTAAGCTTCACATAACGCTTTTGGTCCATGATAATGTCCGGTTGTATGATCAAATCCGACACCTCATCAAAACGTTGCTTAAATATTTTAATCTTATCTAACATCTTTTATCCTTTGCTTAAGAAAGGCAAATTTACGATTTTTTATCATTTTACAGTGTTTTCTGTTCGATTGTTTAAATCGTAAAAAAACAAACAAAAACACTCCCCTATTGCAGACAGTTTTGATCTTACATCACAAAAAAAATCAATTACAAAAAAAGCACCCAACTGGGTGCTTTTTAAAACTATATATTGAAGGTTTTCTAATAAATAAATTCTCCGAATTCACTAGAAATTGTCAACTTATTACTTTCTGAAGCCTCTACTCTACCAACAACCTTAGCCTCAACATTAAAACTCTTTGAAATCTCAATAATTTGAGATGCAATTTCCTCTGGTACATAGATCTCCATTCTGTGACCCATATTGAATACTTGATACATTTCTTTCCAATCTGTACCAGATTGCTCTTGAATCAATTTAAACAATGGAGGAACTTCGAACATATTATCTTTTATAATATGTAAATCTTTTACAAAATGTAAAATTTTAGTTTGAGCACCACCACTACAGTGCACCATACCATGGATTTCTTCTGCAGAGAATTTACCCAAAATTTCTTTTATAATCGGAGCATAGGTTCTTGTTGGAGACAATACCAACTGACCCGCATCTATAGGAGAGTTCTCTACCGCATCCGTCAATTTTACTTTTCCTGAATATACTAACTCTTCTGGTACTGCAGCATCGTAACTTTCAGGATATTTATCTGCTAAATATTTATCAAAAACATCATGACGAGCAGAAGTAAGTCCGTTACTTCCCATTCCACCATTATAAGATTTCTCGTAAGTCGCTTGTCCAAATGACTCCAACCCTACAATAACATCTCCAGGTTTTATGTTTGCATTGTTAACCACATCAGCTCTTTTCATTCTTGCAGTTACTGTTGAATCCACAATAATCGTTCGTACCAAATCACCTACATCCGCAGTTTCACCACCTGTAGAATGAATTTCAACTCCAAACTCTTTCAACTCCTGTAACAACTCTTCTGTTCCATTGATTATCTGAGACAAAACTTCACCAGGAATCAAATTTTTATTTCTACCAATCGTCGAAGATAACATGATATTATCCGTTGCACCAACACATAATAAATCATCAATATTCATGATCAATGCATCTTGGGCAATTCCTTTCCAAACAGAAATATCACCAGTTTCTTTCCAGTACATATAAGCCAGTGAAGATTTGGTACCTGCACCATCTGCATGCATAATCAAACAGTACTCCTTATCACCTGTTAAATGATCCGGTACTATCTTACAAAACGCTTGTGGAAACAAACCTTTATCTACATTTTTAATAGCATTGTGAACATCTTCTTTAGAAGCTGACACCCCTCTTTGACTATACCTTTTACTAGTTTCTGAACTCATTCTAATTTCTTTGAATTTGAAAAATGCAAAGTTACTTATTTGAAATCAATTTTTAGCCAATTGATTGAACTTTAATATACGCAGAAAGGATTTAAGATTTTGCAATATTAAGAGGTTGAAAATAAGATATTCTAAATAAATTAATTTGAAATCAAACATTCCATTAAAAATTTATTTTTCTACGTATTTTTACGTACTTTTTAATACTTGAAAGAAAATTATGTCTTATATTTGTCACTTCATAAATTTATCATAGAAACATATAAACAATACATTATAGAATTATGGCTAAAATTAAATTAGAGTACCTTTGGTTGGACGGTTACAAGCCAACTCAAAACTTAAGAAGTAAAACTAAAGTTGAGGAGCATGAAAACTTCCAAGGAACACTTGAAGAATTAGACAACTGGTCTTTCGATGGTTCATCTACACAACAAGCTTCTGGTGGAGCATCTGACTGTATCTTAAAACCTGTAGCAATCTATCCAGATCCTGCTCGTGTAAACGGATGGTTAGTAATGACTGAGGTATTAAATGCTGATGGAACTGCACATGAATCTAACGGTCGTGCTACGATTGAAGATGATGATAACGATTTCTGGTTCGGATTTGAGCAAGAATACTTCATCATGGATAGAGATACTCAATTACCATTAGGATTCCCTATCGGTGGTTACCCAGGGCCTCAAGGAATGTACTACTGTTCAGTTGGTGGAAAAAACACTTTCGGAAGAGACTTCGTTGAAGAGCATGCTGATTTATGTATCGAAGCTGGATTGAACTTTGAAGGAATCAACCAAGAGGTTGCATCTGGACAATGGGAATTCCAATTGTTTGCAAAAGGAGCTAAGAAAGCTGGAGATGAAATTTGGATCGCTAGATATTTATTAGATCGTTTGACTGAAAAATTCGGATGGTACATTGAATACCACCCAAAACCAATCAAAGGAGACTGGAATGGTTCTGGAATGCACGCTAACTTCTCTAACTCTGTTTTAAGAGAATGTGGTTCTGCTGAGAAATATGCTGAAATCTGTGAGGCTTTCCGTCCTGTAACAAAAGAACATATTGAAGTATACGGAGCACATAACGAGCAACGTTTGACTGGATTGCACGAAACTGCATCTATCAACGATTTCTCTTGGGGTGTATCTGATAGAGGAGCATCTATCCGTATTCCAATTATCGCTGTAGAAAAAGGATACAAAGGATGGTTAGAAGACCGTCGTCCTTCTTCAAACGGAGATCCATACAAAATTGCTGCAAGAATTATCAAAACAGTTAAGCCTATTAGCTAGTTCAAAGCACATGTATATAAAAAGCGTTCAAGTTATCTTGAACGCTTTTTTTATGCTCTTTTATTAAAAAAGTATCGAAAGCGAATGGAGCTCTAAAAAATCATTGTATAGATAAAAGCAATATATATAAGGAGTAAAATCCCTCCCTCAGGTTTGCCGAAATTCATTTTTCTATAGAAAAAACTTAGTGGTAAAATCAGAAAAGAAATTCCTAACATCCAATAGATATCATTTTCTATCAACCCCTTGTCTACAATTTCAATTGGGTGGATGACAGCTGTCAATCCTAAAACAGCCAAAATATTAAAAATATTAGACCCTAATAAATTCCCCAAGCTGATGGCTTTTTCTTTCTTTAATACAGCAATGATAGAAGCTGACAATTCAGGAATACTTGTTCCAACAGACACAATAGAGACTCCGATGATTCTCTGACTTACATTAAATTGTTCCGCCAATCCCACAGCTCCTGTTATCAATAGCTCAGATCCTCCCCACAATGCAACACCACCAACAGCTAAAAAAAGTAATGCTTTCCACAAGGGTAATTCTTCATCATCTTCTGGCATCTCATCCTCAACAGCCGTCTTTTGAAATTTTAGCATATAGACCAAAAAGGCAACCAATGCACCAAAAAGAATAGCTCCCTCATAAGCTACAAGTTGACCATCAAATACGATAAAAACGTATAACAAAATAGAAGCGAGCATCATGATAGGCCAGTCGGTTTTAAAAAAACTCTGGGTCACTTTTATATCAGATAGCAAAACCGTTATTCCCAACACTAATGCTAGGTTTGCAATATTAGAACCGATCACATTTCCCATAGCCAAATCAGAATGTCCTTGTAATGCCGATTTCAAACTAACAATTAGTTCCGGTGCTGAAGTAGCAAAAGAAACCACCGTCATACCTATAATAATTTTAGGTATTTGCAAACGCAATGAAAACCCTACTGCAGATTTCAATAACCAATCTCCTCCTAAGATTAATAAGACCAAACCAACGACAATAAATAACAAATCCATTCTAATAATTTTGTGACAAATATACCTATTCTTATAGAGGACAGATTTAATTTTGAATTTACTTTAACAAAAATCTTCAATTTATTTTGTAATTTAGATACATCCCAAAAATGGAGAACTATGAAAAAACAGTTGTATAAATCAATTGCTAAATTCAATAAATTGGTTTTACCTTCTTTCGGTAAAAAACAATTAGACATGAGCAAGGCTAAAAAATGGCAACTCGCAATTATTGGCTACAGAGCTTTCATTACAAAAAAATCTTTATAATCATAAAACACATTCTATGGCAAACGAATCAAACCATGTTGCATTACATACGGCTTCATTTATTGAAATTCAACGACTTCAATTAGATTTAAATGATGCTGAAATTCCTTTTATAACAAAAAACGATTCCGAATCGGCGAGACTCGCAGGATTTGGATCTTTTGGTGATCATGTAGAACTTTTAGTCTATGAAGATGACTTGAAAGAAGCGAGTAAAATACTGGAGAAGTTTAAAGGAGAATTAATTTAATTTTTTTTCTATTTTTGTTTTGCATATTGCAATAAAACTCTATATTTGCAACCGCTTAACGGCCGCGTGGCGCAACTGAATAGCGCACTTGATTACGGCTCAAGAGGTTATAGGTTTGAATCCTATCGCGGTCACAAAATCTTATAGATTTTAGATACAAAATCCCTTAAAACTTATGTTTTTAGGGATTTTTTGGTTTATCAAATAGGGATACATAAATTTAAATGCCTTTGTGACAAAACCTGCTTCTATAAAAATTGGATTTATTACATTTGATCTTTCAAAATTATCTCCATTAATAAAATGCAAGAAAAACCCGCCATAGAACTGCTCCCTGTAAGAAAATTTATCTTTTTATTTATTGTCAGTCTTGGGCTTTATAATGTTTGGTGGATGTATAAAACATGGAAGATTTTTAGGGAAAGAGATCAATCGGACATCATGCCCGCGGCAAGAGCTATTTTCGCTATTTTCTTTTTATATATGTTATTTGAAAGAATTCAAGAATTTGCAAAATCAACGGGTTACAAAGAAAGTTTTTCCTCTATGGCCTATTTTATCGGATTTGTAGCATTCAATATGTCAAGTCGACTACCGGGTGGCTTATGGGTCATTTCATTTTTATCCGTTCTATGCTTGATTCCCGCATTAAACGCATTTAATTATGGCATCAAACACTCTGGCGATTATGAAATCATAGAAGATGAAAAATTCAATCAAAATCAAATAGTATTAACAGTAATCGGAACCCTATTCTGGATGCTTACCATCATTGGTATGTTTGCTGATCCTGAAAATATAAATCCGGTTTAAGAATTCCTTAGTTCCAGCTCAACTTTTTTCTCTCGTTCCAATAGGAATCGGTTGATATGGCAAAAGACTTTAAAAGAAACAACTCTTCTTCCTCTAAAACGAAACCATTCGCTTTTAGATTACTTAGTAAATGTTCCTTTTCTAAGGCTCCACTAAGCACAGAATAAGAATCTAAACTTTGTACGCAAAATCTCAAAGCAATAGCATCCGCCCCCACATCATATTTCTTTGCTAATTTTTTCAATTCATTATAAAGTAAATCATACTGTGTAAAATTCTTATTGGGTAACAACCTACCATTTGCAAGTGCTTCTTTCACTATGATTCTTTTTTCATCAAGAGCCATTTTATTACAAAACTCAGTCACACTTTGATCCAAAATATTATGTGTCACCTGAAAAACGTCAAATAGTTGTTGTCCATTTACCTCAACATCATATGCCTCTTTCAAAACTTCCAATTGATTAGCACCAGTGGTAGAGAGCCCTATTTTCAAATCGATTTTTTTTTGATATTCGGATAACGTGTGTAACACTTCTTTATTTTTTAACACACCGGTTTCAAAAGTAGCAGAATGAATTTGGTATGTGTTTAAAAATGGTTTCAATTGTTTTGAAACTTCCCATTGCGAAACTAATTTCTCCAAACTATGCTCCTTTACTTCATGAACAAGGGCATCTTTTTTAAATTCTGCAACGTAAGTATACCCCCATTTGGTGGCCAATTCTATTTCGGAATCCGATTTTGACTTCAGCCAATCTATAAGAATCGATTCTGCCATTCCATAACCAGGAGAGGTATCAAAATAACGAATGCCATTTTCGTAAGCCAATTCTAACACACTCAATCCATCCTCCGTAAAGCTTTTTTTATCAAAGGGTTTCGTTTCTTTGGATTTTATATTAATGTATTGTGGTCTACCTATCGCAGCTGTTCCTAGTCCTATTTTTTGCATATCACTTTCTCAATTGAAATATAAACATACTGCTTTGCTCAAAACCATCCAAGAAATACCCTTTTTATTAAAACAAAAAAGAGCCTCAGGAAGGCTCTTTCTTCGAAAAAAAAATAAATAAAAAATCACAGTGATGGCATCAAAACTTCATCGATTACATGAATAACACCATTTGTTCCTTGAATATCTGTAGCGATAACTCCTGCCATATCACCTCCTACATCGGTTATTACTACACCATCTGTAGTAGATATAGTAATATTTTGTCCATTTACAGTTGGTACTGTTCCGCTCGGAACTGCATCAGATCTCACCACTCCAGAAACTGCGTGATAGGTAAGTACATTTGACAACCCATCCGTTCCGATAGCTCCTATCACATCAGCTAAAGTTTGTACTTGTAATTCGTCCAATAAATCAACGAAAGCCATATCATTTGGAGCAAACAATGTGTAAGGTCCTGCTTCAGCATCTGCAAACAAAGCATCTAAACCTCCATCGGCTGCTTCTAACGAAGCTTGCAATGAAGAGAACTCCCAATTTAAATCTATAAGTTCATTAATCGTTAAAGGTAGTATTACTTTGTCTATGACATGAATTACTCCATTACTTGCATCTACGTCCGGAGTGGTCACTTTTGCCTTGTCATTTAACATCACACCATCTGAAGTATTCACATAAAAGCTTAACTTATCCTCTGTTGCAGTAGCAACATATCCAGTAGAAACGCTACTACTTTTAACTTCTGCTCCTAACACATGATACAATAAAACGTTTTTCAATCCTTCTGTAGTTA
>NZ_JAQWGB010000025.1 GCF_029238425.1 Flavicella sp. | reverse complement strand
GAGATGCATTGTATCTTTGAGGTATAAATAAGTAAAAATTTTCATATTTAGGTTGGTTTAGTAATTTGAAATTATTGACTTTTTGAAAATTGACCAAAGGAGTTGTTAGGTTCTCCTTTCTCATAGAAAATTCAAACCGATTTCAAATCTTAAAAAAATCCTGGTTGTTAGGTTCCAGGATTTTTTTTATGTCCAAAAGTGAAGGAAGGTGACTCCATTATTTTATAGAAAAACACTTCAGTTAGTACATAGGTCATTTTACATCTTAAAAAAGTCGTTTCACTTAGTTTGAAGGCTTATCAGCAGATATGTCTTGTATCTTTGAAGTAAGAGTAAATATAAATTTTATATTTAGATTGGTTAGTTTTTTTTAGAAGTGGTTATTAAATTGAAGATTGTATTTAGAGTTGTTAGGTTCTCTAATTTCATAGAAATAATAACAAGCTTGAAAATTGAATAATCCCGGTTATTAAGTTAACTGGGGTTTTTTAGTTTTATGTGTAACCAATGTTACTTTCAGAGCAAAAGTTTGCCTTTAGTTTTGCAACAAAGACAGAACTATGTTGAAACAATTTTTTCCTTTTTTAACTTGGATACAGGGTTATAAAGGAAACTTTTTTAAAAATGACTTTGTTGCCGGTGCCACTGTAGGAGTGTTGTTAATTCCTCAAGGAATGGCCTATGCAATGATTGCTGGTCTCCCTCCTCAATATGGATTGTATGCGGCATTGATACCACAACTTATTTATGCGTTGATGGGGACATCACCGGTTTTAGCAGTTGGACCCGTGGCAATGGATTCTTTATTGGTAGCAAGTGGTTTAGGATCTTTGGGGATTGTGGGGATAGAAAATTATATTTCCGCCGCAATTTTTTTATCTCTATTTATGGGAGCTATGCAGTTGCTTCTTGGGGTTTTGAAAATGGGCATGGTAGTAAATTTTTTATCTAAACCTGTAATTAATGGATTTACATCAGCAGCTGCGATTATCATTGCTGTGAGTCAAATTAAGAGTTTTGCAGGTATTTCTCTATCTAATAGCGGAACATTTATTACAAAGCTAGTCGCTGTTTTTAGTTCCTTAGAAACGGTGCATATAATGACTTTACTTATAGGGAGTATTAGTATTGTGTGTATTCTGTTCTTAAAAAAGATTTCCACAAAGATTCCAAGTGGGCTGATTTTGATAATGATAGCATTGCTGTTATCTTATTTTTTGGACCTAGAAGGATTTGGTGTTTCTGTTATTGGTAATATTCCAAAGGGCTTACCTCCGGTTGGCATTCCAAATATAGAAATGGATCAAATAAAACAATTGTTTCCCATAGCCTTGACTCTGGCTCTTATTGCATTTATGGAGGCCATTGCGGTAAGTAAATCGTTTGAGGAGGAACAATCGGAATATGAGGTAGATCCAAATCAAGAATTAGTCGCATTGGGAACAGCCAATATTATAGGTTCTTTTTTTGCATCTTATCCTTCGACAGGTGGATTTTCTAGAACTGCTGTAAATGTGCAAGCAGGAGCCAAAACAAATTTAGGAGCTTTGATTAGCATGCTTATTATTGGAGTGACTCTTTTGTTTTTGACGCCTTTGTTTTATTATTTACCAAAGGCTGTTTTAGCTGCCGTAGTTTTGGTTGCTGTAAGTGGATTAATTGATGTTGAGTACCCTAAAAGATTGTATCAAAAAAGAAAAGATGAGTTCTTTTTGTTAGTTTTTACTTTTGTGGTTACCCTAGTTATTGGCGTAAAAGAGGGAATTCTATTGGGGGTTCTTTTATCAATTTTTTTAATGATTTATAGAACATCCAAACCGCATATCGCCGTTTTGGGGAATGTAAAGGGAAGTGATTATTATAAAAATATATCTCGTTTTGAACAAGACGTAGAAGATAGGGAAGATCTCGTAATCGTAAGATTCGATGCCCAACTGTACTTCGGAAATAAAGATTACTTCAAAAAAGAATTATTCAAATTGATCGATAAAAAAGGGAAACAGTTGAAAGCTGTGATTTTAAATGCCGAGTCAATCAGCCATATTGATAGCAGCGCTAATTTAATGTTGCTCAAGTTGGTGTCTAAATTAAAAGAACGTGATGTGAAATTTATCATTACAGGCGCTATTGGTCCTACACGAGATATCATCTATTCAGGTGGTATTGTGGAGATTATTGGAACTGAAAATCTGTTTGTTAGGACCTCAGAGGCGGTTTGTTATTTTGATAGTAAATGTGCGCCTTCCTTGATTCAGAAAAAAATCACACGACAAAATAAATTGTAGTGTAACATATGTTACTCTCAGAAGTTTAATGCAAAAGTATCTTTGTAATAACAAATAGAAACAACATGAAAATAGAACAAATTTATACGGGATGTTTGGCTCAAGGAGCTTATTATATTGAAAGCGCTGGAGAAGTTGCTATTATTGATCCATTGAGAGAGGTACAACCTTATATGGAGCTAGCAACAAAAAATAATGCAAAAATAAAATACATATTTGAAACACATTTTCATGCAGACTTTGTAAGTGGACATGTGACGCTTGCTAAAAAGACCGGGGCAGAGATTATTTATGGCCCTAATGCAGAAACGACTTTTGATTCTTATAAAGCTAAGGATAACGAAGTGTTTTCTGTGGGAGATGTAAGCATCAAAGTATTGCACACTCCTGGCCATACTATGGAAAGTTCTACTTTTTTATTATTAGACGAAAAAGGAAAGGAGCATGCTATATTTAGTGGTGATACACTTTTTTTAGGGGATGTTGGTAGACCGGATTTGGCACAGAATGCCACGGGAATGACCCAAGAAGAGTTGGCAGAAACGTTATTTGATAGTTTGCGTTTAAAAATAATGACTTTACCTGACCATGTGTTAGTGTACCCAGGTCATGGTGCAGGATCTGCATGTGGTAAAAACATGAGCAAAGAAACTGTTGGATTGTTAGGAGACCAAAAGAAGCATAATTATGCGCTTCGATTGGATATGACCAAAGAGGAATTTGTCAAAGAAGTAACAGATGGTTTGCTACCACCACCGGTATATTTTCCTTTAAACGTAAAAATGAATAGGGAAGGGTATTCTGATATATCAGAAATTATTAAAGAAGGCTCTCATGCTTTAGATCCAGATGAATTTGAAAAGATAGCCAATGATTCGGAAGCATTGATCTTAGATGTAAGGACTCAAGATGACTTTGCTAAATCACATATTCCAAACGCTATCTTCATTGGGTTAAATGGAGGTTTTGCGCCTTGGGTGGGTGCTTTGATAGGAGATGTGCAGCAACCAATTTTATTGATTACACCTGAAGGAAAAGAAGAAGAAGCCATTACACGTTTGTCACGTGTTGGTTTTGATAATACATTAGGATGTTTGAAAGGTGGGATGGAAGCATGGATTGCTTCAGGGAAAGAACATGACTCTGTGAAAAATATATCGGCTTCGGCATTTGCTGAGAAAGTAGGGGAGTCAAAAATATTTGATGTA
>NZ_JAQWGB010000014.1 GCF_029238425.1 Flavicella sp. | reverse complement strand
AGCTTTTTTTTCAAAATCTTGGTTGGACTTAATGTCAAAAATATCTCTAAATTTATTTCTCATTGCTATTGACAAAAATAGATTAATTTTGGATGTACAGCACTTTAATATAAAATGATGTTAAAAAAAATAATTTTACTTCTTACCACTATATTGACAACGGCTTGTTCTGATAGCAAAACAGAGGATATTAACAGTGATTGCAATCCAATTGACATCGTTTGTACCGAAGAATTTAGATCGATTACGCTAGAAATAATTGACATAAACGACAACCCTGTGATTTTAGACGCTTTTAAAATAATAAGAGAAGACACAGGAGAAGAAATTGAATCAAGCGAAAATTTCCACCAAAATTTCTATACAATCATCAATGATAATTATCAAAATGAAATCGCACAGAAAGAAATAAACTTAAAATTTACAGGATTTATAAACAACATAGAAGTACTCTCTACTAACTATGTTGTTTCTGCAGACTGTTGTCATATTGAGTTAATCTCTGGGAAAACCAAAATTGTTTTATAGTAAGAAAACTATTAAAATTAGAAATTAGTCTTTAGGTTTGAAGTTTTTATTTTTTGTTAGAATAAATTTATCAAATTCAAATCCGTCCTCTCTCATAGAAAAAGTAACAATATACTCACCTCTATGAGGAAACTCTAAATATATGGTATTCGGAACGCCACAATGATTCTCAGGAACCCTTTGAGCCGATGTCCATGTCCATTTATTTTTCCCTTGGCATAACTGAATTCTTTGTCCACTCTCTGGCCATTTATTATTTAGACCAACATGCAAACCATTGTCTTCTGGCCCACTTGAATAAGCTCTTGTCCAAACATAATATTTTCCAGGTGATTTAATCTTAACTTTATAAGCCACCATTCCACCATAGCCAGGAAATGGAAAGAAGTTTTCTCCCACAGTCAGAACATCATCATGGGTAACACGAGTGTCTGGTAAAGCTTCAATATAACTTCCATTACTGGCCCCATCCATATGATTCTCCAAATTTTCAATTTCTATATTCTCTCTTGATTTTCTAACATACCAATCTCTTGGAGATCCGTTATCACTTTTAAAATGAAATGCCTCTGCCTCTACTTCAATAATGCCATTCTTAGCACTAAAAGCTTTTACGTTTTTCAATTCACTTTTTAAATTTAAAACTGGACTTGGCGTTAAAAAAATAGATTGCCACCTACCTCTTGCCCATGCCGTCTCATCATTTTCTGGAATTTTACCATTGGTCACTGCTTTGGACATTACCTCAATAACATCTCCTTTTTCTAAGTAAACTACTCCAAGATTGCTATCATACCTTGCCAATGGTTTTTTAGTTTCCTTATTCTGCACTGTTGCAATGGTTTCCCCATTCACATTTATCTTATAATCAGACTCGCCGTCATTTTCAATAAAGGAAACGAACATAGCTTTGTACATACCTGTTTCTCCATTGAATATCATTTTCGCAGACGCATATACATCTCTATAATTTTTATTTCCTGCATTGATCCCAAGAACTTTTGTCTTTTTATCTATATAATAAACAGCCTCTGAATTTTGAGAAACGGTAAAATCCTTTAAGGCATTTAATTCCATTTTTACAGGAGTATTTTCCAACAAAGGTTTCATCTTTTTCTTATTCACAACCAAGGCAACCCAATCCCCATTTTTAGAAGGAGGTGTTCCGATAGAAACTTCCTTTCCTCCATAAATCCTTCTAACCGATCCTTTTTGCAATTTACCACCTGTTCTTGGATTGTACCATTTTACGTCAAATTTCCCGTCAACTCCAAACAAATCCAAAACAACATTTTCTTTAACTTCAGGAATATAAATAGCATAACAACTTCCGTTTTTTGCAAAAACATAATCCGAAGTACCCTTGGTCAAACCATCTGCCGATTTCATTTCCGTAAAAGGAAGATAATTCTGAAAAAATTCTAAGGCATGATGCGTTTGATCCCAAAGAATATCTCTAGACCTCCAATCCTCACAATTCAAATCATTATGGGCATATTTATAACCAAAATACCATTCTACACCTGCACCACCAGCCATTAGATTTGACCATAAAACATGATTTCTTATCTCATTATGTTCTGGATCTACAGCATCCGGAAGTGCTCCTTTATCAGCTGGTCCTATTTCATCCTGACAAGCAATCCATCGTTTGCCTGCCTTTCTAGATTTATCAATCCATTTTTTAGTAATTCCATGAATGGTTTTAGGATTATGTGTTTGAAACGACGGTCCATCCAAGTTCTCATTCCCTAATAATGGTTCTAAAAAAAGATCTTGTGCTTTTGGATCGGCATGCGTATGCAACACCACAAATCCCTTATAAGGATCATGAGTTTTAATATATCTTGCCATATCCTCACGATCCTTATCCGTTTGTCCCTTTGGTGTCCAATGCAAGGGTCCATTTTCTTCTCCAAGATTCCAGGTCACCCCTAAATGATGTCCAAATCTTGCAATCAATTCTCTATAATAAAGTTTACGCTGTGTTTTTAATTCACCAATATCCAATAATAATTCATTCTCAGTCTCTTGAGTTACCACATGCAACATCAACCCCAAAGAATCCATATGATCAAAAACAATTTCCCACTGATCTAACTTACTACAATCAAAACGATACCGCTCATTAACATCATTCCAAGGCCATACATCTTTTCCATCTCCTTGAACATTCATAGTCAAGAAATACACAGAATTCATTTGTTTGGACTTTAAATAATTCAAAGCCCCAATAATATTTTTACCCTTTCCATTTTTCCATGTAGGATTTCCTTCTTTCCAATCTCCAGCATGTGCTTCGTATTTATGAGAAGCTGGTGTTTGATCAAATTCATAATATCCTAAAAAACTCTCCGGACTATCAGCCCCACCCTTTAGGAAATAATCTTTTGTTTCTTGAAATTGCAAATAACCTTTATCCGTATAAGCTAATCTTCCTTTTGCTCTAAAGTCATCTCCCTTTTTATCTGATTTTCCAACAGTTATTTTACCAGAAACACCATCAAACCAAAGCTCCTTTCCAGCATCTTTAGCATCACTTACAGCGATCGCTTTTCCTGCTCTAAATGAAACTTTATATGTCCATTCCCCCTCCAAATTGGGTCTAAAACGTACTTTCCATACTTTTCCTTTCCCTGAACTAGTTTCTGCTGCCGCTCCATCAGCAGCAAAAAAACCAGGAACCTCAAAAGACGTATCTCCATTTGTAAATTTCACCATAAGGCGATAATCTAAAAAAGGATTTACATCCCCATTTTCGGACAAATTTTCTCCCTCAAAGCTTAGAGTAATCTTGTGCCATTTTTTTAGTTCACCATCGATAAGCACTTTATCCGACTGTGCAAAAATTGCATTAAACACAAAGAGAACAAAAACAATAAGAATAGCTTGTTTTTTCATTATTTCATAGATTTAGTATAGTTTAAGATGTGCAAATTAATAAAAACCATTTATAAACATGTTCGTAAAAACCCACATATAAAACAAAAAGAGCGCAATAAATTGCACTCTTTCTTTTTTTTGATAAAATCAAAAATTATTTTTCAACCGATAAAACCTCTGAAATAATTCTTTCCAATTCTTGTTTTGGAAGCGCTCCTTGTGCCATTTGCGGTTGTCCTTCCATTGGAACAAATAACATAGACGGAATACTTCTAATTCCAAAAGCTCCAGAAAGCTCTTGTTCAGCCTCAGTGTCAACTTTATAAATATTTACTTTCCCTTTGTATTCTTCCCCTAACACTTCTAAAACAGGAGCTAAAGACTTACATGGTCCGCACCAATCTGCGTAAAAATCTATAATACATGGGATCTCCCCGTTAAATTTCCACTCCTTATTTTCCTCGAAATTAAACACCTTTTCAAAAAAGGCCTGTTTTGTTAATAATTCTGTCATGTTTTTTTTGTTTTATTTTCAATTTAAGTCGTAAAATTCCATCAATCTTACAAGCTGCAAATATGATAAATATCATAACAAAGCCCTATCTTTGCAGGCAAAATAATTTATTTCAATTTTAAGACCTACAAATGTCTAAAACTATAAAACATTCTGAGTTTGTATTGATTGGTGGAGGAATCATGAGTGCCACTTTAGCAATAATGCTCTATGAAAGATTTCCAGGTAAAAAAATCACCATCATTGAGAAACTTCCTAAAATGGCTGAAGAAAGTTCCGAAGCATGGAATAATGCTGGAACAGGACATGCAGGAAATTGTGAATTAAACTACACTCCTGAAAAAAATGGTGAAGTAGACACTAGCAAAGCTGTAAAAACAGCGAAAGAGTTTAATGAAACTTTAGACTTTTGGAATGATTGTGCTGAGAAAGGATACATTCACAACCTAAAAAAATGTATCGCAAAAGTTCCTCATATTAGTTTTGTTGAAGGGAAAAAAAATAGTGCTTATTTAGAAAAAAGACACAATGCCTTGAAGGAAATTTCTTACTTCAAAGAAATGATTTTCACAAAGGATTATGAGCAAATAAAAGAATGGCTTCCATTGATGATGGAAGGTAGGAGCAAAAAAGAAAATATTGCTGCTACCTATGTAGAAGAAGGTTATGATGTGAACTTTGGTGAAATTGCAGAACAACTATTTAGATTTCTTGGAAAACAAGATAATGTTCAATTACTGAACAGAAGTAACGTATACAATCTTCAAAAAACAGATAATAAACGTTGGTTGATCACAATCAAAGGTCAAAGCATAGGAAAGCACTGGAAACTTGTTTCTAACTATGTTTTTATTGGAGCTGGTGGTGGTGCTCTTTCTTTATTAGAGAAATCAGGAATCAAAGAAGCGAGAGGATACGGTGGATTCCCTATTAGTGGACTTTGGCTGAGATGTACCAATCCTGAAATTATAGACCAACATGCTGCAAAGGTATACGGAAAAGCTAAAAAAGGATCACCTCCTATGTCGGTTCCACATATGGATACTAGGATGATCAATGGACGTAAAGAATTATTATTTGGACCTTATGCCGGTTTTACAACAAAATTCTTAAAACACGGTTCTATGTTCGACCTACCAAAATCGGTAGAATTTGACAATATCATGAGTCTTTTAGGTGCAGGTTATAAAAACCTTCCTTTAGTATCTTATTTAATAAAGCAAGTAAGTTTGAGCTTTAAAGATAGAATGGGAATGCTACGTGAGTTTTATCCTGAAGCGAACGATGAAGATTGGAAACTAGCAGTTGCCGGACAACGTGTACAAATTATCAAAAGAGATAAAAAAGGTTTTGGTAAACTTGAGTTTGGTACGGAAATAATTATTTCTAAAGACAAAACAATAGGTGCATTGCTTGGAGCTTCTCCAGGAGCCTCTACTTCTTATTCTGTTATGAAAAAAGTGATGGATAAAAGTTTTAAATAAAAACTAGAAATCATAAATTAAAAAAAGCGGCTTGAGTTACTCAAACCGCTTTTTTTAATTTATTCCACAACATCTTTTATATTTCCTTCCACTATCACAAGGACATTGACTATTGCGTCCTATATTTATTATTTTCGGATTTAGGTTTCTTGCCGACATATCTTGTTTGAAAAAATAGGCCAAATGGGCATATAACTCCGGATGCTTCCTTTTTAATAATTTTGGTCTTTCAAAAAAATACTCGCTTACAACGGAAAAAAATTCAGCCTTGTTAGTTCCTCCATATGGATTGATATCCGATTCTCCTGTATAAATTTCTTCCAACTTATTATTAATAAAGTCCAACCAAGGAATTGCATATTGTTTTTCCATCAATACTGACGGAAGCCCATCGATCGTACCTCCTCTTTTATCTATTAAATGTACAAACTCATGTATAGCCGTATTCTTTTTATCCGATTCATTTTTAAACCCTATCCTAAGAGCCTCTTTTGACAAAATCATTTTACCTTCCATAGGTCCATTCCCTACCATTCCTAAAATTCTCCTTCCAGAACCTGTAGTTTCTAATTTTTCATTAAAAGTTGTCGGGTAAATTATCACTTTATTCAAATCAGCATACCTCCAATCCTCGAATCCAAAAACCGGAATAACAGCACTTGCCGCTACTAACAACCTATCAACATCATCAATAGTTGTTTTAACTGCCACTAGTTTACAATTCCATAAAAATTCCTGGACACGTAATTCAAATTTCCTTTTTTCTGATTCATTCAAAGCCGTATAAAAAACAACTTCGTTTCTTAAAACGGCTCGCCATGCCTCTGGAAAAGGTTTAGTTGACAACTTCCAACCATCCGCCTTATTCGGAGACCAAATAAAAAAATATATCCATATAAAAACTAAAACTAGCGCTATTGACAAAAAAAGAAACATATAAACCTTTTAAAATGAAAGCAAACTAAAATTTAAAACAAGTGAATTACTTTTTGGCTTTTGCCATTAAAGGAGAATTCATCACCTCCTTTTAAACCAACAATCAAACGCCCTAAAGGGGAACCAGGAGATATCACAAAATAATCATCTTTTAAAACCGTAACTTTTCCAATACTAATCCCTATAAAATAATTACCAACATTCGTTTTAACCACAGTGCCCAAGGCTGCAACATCCGTCAATTTTGTAACATTAATTTTCTCTACCATTAATTTCATTTGTTGTACTTGACTTAATTGTTGACCCGCCTTTTCCATCTCCAATTGCAACATTGCCCGTCCGGTTTCATGTTTGTCGCCCGCCGAACTTTTAGATTCAGAATCCAAAGAATCTTTGTTTGACTGTATGGTCTTTTGAATTGTTTCCAATTTAGCAGAGACAAAACGCTCACATGCCAACTTTAATTCCTTTTTTAATTCTAATCCTGTCATTTAAAACTTTAATTTTAGCTGAACGTCTGTTACTGTTTTATTGCTTTTTGTGTTACTGTTTAGATTGGTAACGGAAATCCCCAACAATCGCACAGAATCTTTCAATTTATCTTGATACAACAACTCTCTAACGGTTGTTAATAATATCGACCTTGATTTCACAAAGTACGGGAGCGTTTTACTTCTCGTCTGCTGCGTAAAATCGCTATATTTAATTTTCAATGTTACTGTTTTCCCTGCAACATTTGCTTTTAATAGTCGTTTTTCCAATTCCACAGAAATACGTTCTAATTTTTCAATCATAAATACTTCCGAAGTCAGGTTTTCAGAAAAAGTATGCTCTGCTGCTACCGACTTTCTTATTCTATTTGGTTGTACTTCGCTTTTATGTATGCCACGAACAATATCGTAATAATATGCACCCGATTTATTAAAATGTTCAATTAAAAACTCTTTGGATTTAGCTTTTAAATCTCTTCCTGAAAAAACCCCCAATTTAAACATCTTCAACCTTGTCACTTTTCCAATACCGAAAAATTTTTCAATAGGCAATTCCTCTAAAAATGAAATCACCTCTTCTTCAGGAATCGTTTTTTGACCATTTGGCTTGTTAATATCTGAAGCTATTTTAGCAATAAATTTATTCACAGAAATCCCAGCAGACGCGTTCAAACCAACCTCTTGAAATATTTTATTTCGAATCTCAGTGGCAATATGCGTGGCAGAAATCATATTTTTTTTATTCTTTGTAACGTCTAAATATGCTTCATCGAGAGACAAAGGCTCTACCAAGTCTGTATATTCAAAAAATATTTTTCTAATCTTTTGAGATATTTCTTTATACCTCTCAAATCTCGCTGGAACAAAAATCAAATCAGGGCATAGCTTTTTAGCCAAGGCTCCTGCCATGGCTGATTTCACTCCAAACTTTCTGGCTTCATAGCTTGCCGCCGAAACAACTCCCCTAATTTCACCCCCACTTACCGCAATCGGTTCGCCACGAAGTTCTGGGTTATCCAACTGCTCCACAGAAGCAAAAAAAGCATCCATATCAACATGAATAATTTTTCTGGAAACTATTCCTTCCTTTTTATTATCTGACTCCATCTTCAAACAAATTTAGGAAACAGATGGGAACTAAAAGGATAAAAATAAATATTCGACACATCTCTTTGTCAGAATAACTTAACACAAACACTACAAATCACAGAAACCAATAAGTATTCTATATATTTTTTGTAAATTTAAAATCAACCACACATACCATTTTTACTAAACTTAGCTATCACTTTATGTTACACAACATCAAAAAGAGACTCTTTATACTATTTATTTTCACCTTTACAATTAGTATATCACAAGAAATTCCTCCAATTCAAAACTATACACCAGAAACATACAACGCGGAAAACCAAAACTGGTCTATTTCTCAAACTGAAAATAATTTTATTTATGTTGCTAACAACAAAGGACTTTTAGAGTTCAATGGTGCATCATGGAATTTATACAATTCTCCAAACCACTCTATCATTAGATCCGTAAAAGTAATCAACGAAAAAATATATTCAGGCTGCTATATGGAGTTTGGCTATTGGAAAAAAAATAAATCGGGAATTCTGGAGTACCATTCCCTTTCTAAAGAACACAACATAGAACTCATTGAAGATGAGGAGTTTTGGAATATTTTAGAAATAGGAGAATGGATTTTATTCCAATCCCTAAATAGAATATACATTTATAATTCTTTTGAGAAGCAATTTAAAATTATTCATTCTGACACCTTACTTTCCAAAATTTTTAAAGTTAACAACACCATATATTTTCAAAAGTTTGACGATGGCTTGTACAAAATAGAGAAAGGAGAAAGTCAATTAGTCTCTGATGATCCTATTGTAAAACAAAATATACTTGTTGGAATCTATAACCATGAAAAGGACTTGTTAATACTGACTCAAGAAAAAGGATTTTTCAAATTAAAAAATGGTAAAATCAACAAATGGAAAACAAAAGCTGACGACTTGCTTTCCTCAATAAGTATTTATAGTTGCATAGAAACATCGGATAAAAATTTCATGATTGGAACCATTTCTCATGGAATATACCAACTTGACCATTCAGGAAATATTATAGTCAAAATAGACCAAGAAAAAGGACTAAATAACAACACGATTTTAAATATATTTGAAGACAATGCTCAAAATATCTGGACAGGATTAGACAATGGTATTAGTTGTTTAAACTACAACGCTCCCTTTCAAGTTTTTTATGATAAAAATGGAAAACTTGGAACAACCTATGCTTCCTTAAAACATAATAAATATTTATATCTAGGAACGAATCAAGGCCTATTTTACAGGAATACCGAATCAAACAACAACTTTGAATTAATCCCTGGAACGGAAGGTCAGGTATGGAACCTGCAACTTATAGATAACTCAATTTTTTGCGGTCACAATTCCGGAACGTATTTGATCAAACAAAACACTGCCGAACAAATCTCGCCTATTCCTGGAGCATGGAAACTTGAAATGTTACCTAACTCAAACAATACGATACTACAAGGGAACTATAAAGGCTTTTGCATTTTAAAAAAGACAAATGGTAATTGGAGTTTCTCTCATAAAATCAAAAACTTTGACATATCTAGCAGATACTTTGAATTTGTAAATCCTTCAAAAATAATTGTTACACATGAGCAAAAAGGGGTTTATGAATTAGAACTGGATGGAAGTTTAACAAAATTTATAAGCGCTAAAATCAACAACCACCTTAAGGGAGAAAAATCAAGCATTATAAACTATCAAGGTTCCTTAATCTATAATTACAACAAAGGACTATTGAAATTCAACACTGACTCGAATAGCTTTGAAATAGATTCGGTATTTCATACACCATTAACCACAAATGAATCTTATGTTTCAGGAAAACTTGTAAACACAAACGACTCTAAACTCTGGGCCTTTACAAAAGACAACATCCTCTATTTTTCTCCAGGAAAAATTAATGCAACCCCGGAGGTAACTAAAATATACTTACCCACAAAACTCAGAAAAAACTACATAGGCTTCGAGAACATATCTTCTTTACCCGAAGAAAACTATTTGCTAGGAACTTCTTTTGGATTTCTAATCATAGACACAAAAAAGCTCAACAAAAAGAAATATAAAATTGAACTAACACAGATTGAAAAGAGACAATTAAACGATCATACAAGTATCGTTCCGCTTATAAACGACAACAATTATTCCTATCAATACAACAATCTTGACTTTTCCTATAGCGTTCCTTCTTATGAAAAATTCTCAGAAATAAAATACCAATTCATTTTAGAAGGCCGACACAAACATTGGAGCGAATGGACCAGCGAATCCAAAGCTTCCTTTAAAAACCTGCCGTTTGGAAAATACACTTTTAGAGCAAGGGCTATGGTTGGAAATATCGTCACCTCCAATGAAATTGCTTTTGATTTTACTATAGAACGACCATGGTACCTAAGCAACAGGTTTATACTATTATATATAATTATATCTATTGTTATTATTATAATCATCCACAACATATACAAACAATATTACAAAAGGCAAAAACAAGAATTATTGGACAAAACCCAAAGGGAATATGAACGATCTCAACTAGAGAATGAAAGAGAGATCATGAAACTGCGCAATGATAAATTACGGGGGGATATTGAAGGTAAAAATCGTGAATTGGCCGCATCAACTATGAGTATTATTAAAAAGAATGAGTTCCTTAACAGTATCAAAAAGGAATTATCTGATCTACAAAACAATGACATGATAAAACCTGTTATTAAAATAATCGACAAAAACCTTAATAACACAAGTGATTGGAAGCTTTTCCAAGAAGCTTTTAACAATGCTGATAAAGATTTTCTTACAAAAGTTAAGGATAAATACCCTGAGTTGACGCCGAATGACCTGCGTCTATGTGCCTATTTACGATTAAATTTATCTTCAAAAGAAATAGCTCCTTTGCTAAATATTTCACACAAAAGTGTTGAAATAAAACGCTACCGACTCAGAAAAAAGATGGGATTGGCAAAAAAAGACAATTTAATTCATCATATCTTAGAAATATAAGCCTCCTTTTTCTAATACATTACCTTAACAAATTTAATTTAAGGTATCAAAATACCACAAACCAATGTTTTATTAACATTGGTTTATTTTTTTTATAAAACATTAATTTACAAAGTTTTATTTTTTTAAAAGTAAGGTTTACATTTTAAAAAAAATAAAATGTAGTGTCTATGTATAGGTGATTTTTTGCTGTAAACATCTTAACAGTTGTAATTTAGAACAAGTGAACGGCTCAAAACCATTCATGACTTTTTAACTCCTATTATAAAGTTTTTATGAAGGTTTTAAATTAAGTCAGTTTTAAAATTAGAAAAAAGGCTCGAGACTTTTTATCTACATAAAACAACCAACCAACGAAACTTAGGTTTCAACTAACGAAAGAAACTAAATAGGATTCCAATTATTTGGATATTCTTTTAACTAAAACCAAAAACCAATGAAAATTAAACTACTCTATTTTTTGTTTTTCTGCGCGACCGCAACAGTCACTGCACAGCAAATGCAAATCTCAGGAACCATAATTTCCTCAGAGGACGATTTTCCTATTGCCGGAGCTAATATTTTAATCCAAGGCAAGAATGCAGGAACCACAACGGACTTTGATGGTAATTATGAACTAACAGTAGAAAAAGGGGACTCTATTATCATAACATATATAGGTTTCAAATCATCTACCATTCTTATTGAGTCACAATCCACAATCAACGTAACTCTTTCTCCTGACAACCAACTATTAGACGAAATAGTAGTTATTGGATATGGATCTCAAAAGAAAAAGGAAATTACTGGAGCCGTTTCGGTTATTGACTCTAAAGCCATTGAAAAATTAAACCCAGTTCGTGTGGAGCAAGCCTTACAAGGGCAAGTTTCAGGTGTAAATGTAACAACCTCTTCTGGTTCTCCAGGTGCTGCATCAAATATTAGAATTCGTGGTGTATCCACAAATGGAGATAACAATCCTTTGATTTTAGTAGATGGAAATAGAATTACTGACCTTTCCGTTATCAATCCAAATGATATCGCTAGCGTGAATGTTTTAAAAGATGCAACTGCCGGAATATATGGAGTACAGGCAGCAAATGGTGTTATCTTGATAACTACTAAAAGTGGTAGGAAAAATACAGAATTAAAATTTAATATCGATTCCTATATTGGGTTTCAAGAAGCTAGTAACTCTATCGATGTTTTAAAACCTAGAGACTATGCCATTCTTGTAAATGAAATGTCAATGAATGGTGGAGGAGATCCTAAATACATCGTGTATCCAGAGGATGGACCGGATTGGCAACAACAAGTATTTACCAGTGCACCGATTGCAAATGTAAACTTTGATGCCAACGGTGGTACTGAAAAAGCAGCTTATTCATTTGGTGCCTCTTACTTAGACCAAGATGGTATTGTGGGTGGAGATAAATCAAACTACAATAGAGCAACCGCAAGATTGAATTTTCAATATGACATATTGAAAAATTTAAAACTATCAACTACGGCTATCTATACTCATTCGAATAAAAATAATTTGAGCGAAGGCGCTGCTGGATCTGTATTGTTTAATGCAATCAACATGAACCCGGTGATGCCTGTATACGATGCAACTGAGGAAGATGGATTTCAAAAAGCGTACAATCTTGGAGGCGAGATTATAAATCCCGTTGCTCAACTTGCCAATACTTATGACAAAACTCGGGTTAATAAAATTAGTGCAACATTAGGTTTAGATTATTCATTTTTAAACGACCATTTTAAAGTGAGTTCAAAATTCCAAATGAATCACTCAGTCGTAGACGGTCATGTTTTTAAACCAGAGGTTTATTATGGACCTTCTAAGAGTTTTAACATCACCACAAACGAAGTGTATGAAAACAAAGATTATTACGATGATTACACTTGGGATAACTTTATCACCTATTCTAATACTTTTAATGAAGATCATTCTTTAACCGTTCTTTTAGGTATGTCAGCATTTAAGACATACGGAACCTTCACTGGAATGTCTGGAACAAACTTACTTTTAGATGGTCAACAAGTAAATAGCATAGAATATGCAAGTGTAGCCAATGCAGAAACACAAATAAACAGATTTACAGACGAGCAATTGGCGCGTGGTTCAAACACATTTGACACTAGATTACTTTCTTATTTTACAAGAATTCAGTACAACTATAAAGGTAAATATCTTTTATCAGGGGTACTTCGTAGAGATGGTTCTACAAGATTTGGACCAGAGAACAGATTTGGATATTTCCCTTCTGGATCATTAGGTTGGAATATTTCTGAAGAAGATTTTCTAGTAGACAATGACCTTGTGAATTTGTTAAAACTAAGAGTTAGTTACGGTATTATTGGATCTGATAAAATTGGAGACTACAGATACTTATCAACTTTATCAGGAGAAGCAACTTATGTAAGAAATGACGAAGCTGATGCTTCAGAATTACTTCAAGGTTTAGCCGAAGGTGCTCTTTCAAATCCAGAAATCCAATGGGAAAAGCAAAAAACTTTCAACATTGGTATCGATACTCGATTGCTTGGAGACAGAATTAGCATGACTATGGATGCCTTTGACAAAAGAACAGAAGACCTTTTGATCACATCACAAGTTTCAGGAATTCTTGGATCATCAGCTCCAGGTTCAGCACCACCTACAATCAACGCAGGTACAGTTCAAAACAAAGGGTTCGAATTTCAAATTGCATACAACAGTAAATTCTCAGAAGATTTTAAAATCAATGCGAGCTACAACTTTACAACTTTACACAACGAAGTATTATTCGTTTCAGGTGAAAATGGTTTTGAAGCCGGTGGAGGCTTTGGTGTAGGTATCGGAGTTGATGACGCTGGTAGAATGGAAGCAGGATACCCAATTGGATATTTTTATGGTTACAAATCAGACGGTGTGTTTACTTCTCAAGAAGAAATTGACGATAGCCCTGTATCATCAACAGCGACAGCTCCTGGTGATTTAAAACTAGTGGATGTCAATAATGATGGGGAAATAACTGCGGATGACAGAACTTATATTGGAGACCCAATAGCAGATGTTACTATGGGATTAAATTTAGGTTTCAATTATAAAAACATTGATTTCAGTGCTTCTGCTTTTGCTTCTTTAGGAGCCGAAATGGTACGTGACTACGAACGTCAAATTTTAGAAGCCAACAAAGGAACTTACAACTTGGACAGATGGACACCTACCAACACCAACTCAAATGTGCCAAGGCTAAGTACAGGAGGAACACCACAAAGCAGTTACTTCTCTGACTTATACGTTGAAGACGCCTCTTACCTAAGAATTCAAAACGTGCAAGCAGGATATACCTTCCAAGAAAATGCCGTTTCAAAAATTGGATTGGATAGATTGAGATTATACGTATCCGTAAATAACCTATACACATTTACAAATTACAAAGGATATGATGCGGGAGCATCCTCAGGAGCACCTATAGGAGCTGGTATTGACAAAGGATTTTATCCTGTTGCGAGAACATATATGTTAGGCCTAAACTTAAAATTTTAACACGTAGATTATGAAAAATTACAAGATATATATTACAGGTTTCATTATCGCCTTTGTAACGCTTACTGCGTGTAGCGATGATTTTATTGATGTGCCTTCAAGAAATCCAAATTCCGATGATTTCTTTAAAACAGAACAAGATTACCAAGATGTTTTAATTGGAGTTTACGATTTATTACAAGCTTCTTTTTGGAACGTTATGGTTGGAGAAATTGCTTCAGACAACACACTCGCAGGAGGTGATCCAGATAATATTGATGGTCCTTCAATACAAGATATTGACAATATGGTTCACAATGATGTCAATGAACAATTGAGAGATATCTGGAGATGGATGTATGCTGGACTAAACAGAGCAAACTATATGCTTGAATTCAGAGACAACATCGAATTTGACACAAAAAATGACATGATTGGTCAGGCACTATTCTTGAGAGCCTATTTTACGTTTGAATTGGCAAAATGGTTTGGGCCATTACCATTATTAGTTGAAGATGGAAGAATCCAAAACAAAAGAATGCAGTTTGGAGAACAATTTACAATCTCTAGAACGGCAACTATAGCCGATACTTATGCCTTAATAGAAGCAGACTTAATTGAAGCTGTTAGTTTACTAAACACGACTCAAGATTTAGAGTATAAAGTAACCAAAGGGGCTGCTCAATCTCTACTAGGAAAAGTTTATCTATATCACGGAACATTTGATGCTGCTAAATACACAGATGCTGCCACTGTTCTTGATCAAGTTATCTCTGACGGAAATTACACGTTAGCATCTAATTTC
Source organism: Flavicella sp. (assembly GCF_029238425.1). Classification (GTDB taxonomy): domain Bacteria; phylum Bacteroidota; class Bacteroidia; order Flavobacteriales; family Flavobacteriaceae; genus Flavicella. The sequence continues at coordinate 2,209 of NZ_JAQWGB010000014.1, read as the reverse complement.
GGTAACATATTTGAGCACCCAGGTGAAAATGCAGACGGTTCAATATTTGAAGTTCAATATACAGATGTAGAAGGTGCTGGGTTTGATTGTTTACAATGTAGTGAAGGAAATGTAGCCGTAGGGTTTAGTGGAGTAAGAGAATATGTAGGTCCTACTTTTGATTCAGGTTACGGATTCAATACTCCTACTGCTGAAGCTGCAAGTATTTTTACTGTTGGTGACTTAAGAAAGGATGCTACTATTTTTGACGCAGAAGCTATTGCTACCAGTTACCAACCTAGTAGAGGAGAGACGAAATTATACAATAGAAAATATCTTCCTAGAAAAGGAGATTTAGGGTTAGGAGACAACAACTTAACGAATCCTAACAATTACAGAGCTATTAGATATGCTGATATCCTTTTAATGGCAGCTGAGGCTAATATTCAAAAAGCGGCTCCAGATGCTACTAAAGCAAAGGGCTACTTAGATCTTGTTAGAGATAGAGCTTTTGGAAACACCACAAATAGAATTGATGCTACTCTTGCAAACATTTTACAAGAAAGAAGGCTTGAACTTATGGGGGAAGGACATCGATTCTTTGACTTGGTAAGAACTGGCAATGCTGATAGTACCATTGATGGTTTCGTAGCAAACAAAAATGAATTGTTTCCAATTCCACTTATTGAACTTGAATTAGCAGGAGCTGTCGAAAGATGGGGACAAAACCCTGGATACTAAAATTAAAACTATGACTTTTTTTAAAACAAACATACTGCTATTATCAATCCTTTTTGCCACTGTCTCATGCAGCAGTAATGACGACACAAATGAGATTGACCAAGAAGAACAACAAGAAGAAGAAGTTGTGGTGCCTTCAACGGTAGCGCCATTTTTCCCTATCAACTTTGAAACGATAGGATTTGGAGCAGACTGGACCTGGACCGTATTTGAAAACGGATCCAACCCAGCGCTAGAAATTGTAGAAAACCCATTTAAAAATGGAATAAATACATCATCCAACGTAGCAAAATTTACCGCGTTGTCAGAAGGAGCAGCATGGGTTGGTTGTGAGACCAAACATGGTGAAGATATCGGGACTTTTAAATTCGATGTAACCAATAGCACAGTTAAAATAATGGTTTACAAAACTGTTATTAGTGATGTTGGATTAAAGTTTGCTGAGGCAAGCGGTGATGCTCAATTGGAAATAAAAGTAGCGAATACTAAAATTAATGAATGGGAAGAATTAACATTTGACTTATCTGGTAGCATTGGAGCTGGAGCAACCGGTAATATTGATCAACTGATCGTATTTCCTGATTACACTTCAAGAAACTCAGATAATATCATCTATTTCGACAACATCAAATTTGAAGAACAATAACGCAAAAACCAAATACAAACTAAATTAAAAACAGACATTATGAATTTACTAAAAAACGGGATGTATATCCTACTAGGATTAAGCTTGACTATAGCTTGTAAAAGTGACGACGAAGGTAGCGGAGGCGATGCTACCACCATTACAAACTTAGATTTTGTAATTACGGAAGAGAATGACAATGGAAATGCAGTTGGAGTTACACCTTCTTCTACCGGAGGAACTTCCTATTCAATTGATTTCAATGACCCGATGGCAACAGGTAACGAAGATGTGATCGCATCAAGTGGACCAAAAGCGACTTATACTTACGCTGAAGAATCAGGTACTTATGACATTACTGTTACAGCATCTGCTTCAAACGCCGCGGATGTGTCAAAAACAAAATCTCATGCAGTTGTTTTCGAAGCAGCAACAGTGTTAGCAGATTTTGAAGATGAAGCTAGTTTAAATTTAAGAGACGATGCTGGAGGTGGCGCCGTAATTACCGTGGAATCACAAACAGGAATGAATGGTTCTGCCTCAAACGTAGGTGTTGCCGTTTATAATGGTGCTGGTAACTGGGATGCATTCTCAATCAACCCTGCCAACTACATTGATGTAAGAACAAAAGGAGTCATCACCGTGGAATACTACCAAAGTGAAGGACTTGCAAGAGATATTCTTTTGAAATTAGAAAATACAAAAACGGATCAAGATGGTATTTTCGCAATAGAGGTATTAACAACTTCAACAGCGGATACAGGTTGGCAAACACTTACATTTGATTTCCATTCTAACAGCGCAGTGGGTAGTCACCCAAATGGAGCTCTTGATGTTATTTTAGACCAATATGCCACAATGGCC
>NZ_JAQWGB010000210.1 GCF_029238425.1 Flavicella sp. | reverse complement strand
ACCACTTTTTTATAACCCTGATAATAATAATGATAACCAGCAAGAACTCTAAATTTCCCCAGTAAATATGGACTTGTAAAATCTACATAGGCTTTGTTGTCCATCGATTTAAATGACGTAAGATCATTTGTTTCTGTAGAGAAGTAGTCTCCGAAATATTCGGTACTAGTAGGTTTTAAAAAATTAAATTGTTTGGTCTCATAATTAAAAATATGCCCAAGTTTTACATTAGACATCTTTTTAGGGATGGTATCCTTGGTGGTAAACAGTTTAAAATTATGGTCAATGAAATATCTTTTTCCAGTCAATACACTTTCGGCATCTTCCATGTTTACATCCAAACGCCCACGGTCACTGTATTCAGAATTATTCGATTCAAAATCTTCTTTTCTTTCGTCTACAATTCCACCATTTTCTTGGTTTAGTGTTCTTTGGTTGGTGTTATGAAAACGAATTCTATACCGATCATTTTTTGTCTTATAAGAAACAGTTCCTGTAAAGTTTTTAAAACTACTCAAAGAATTTCTGTAAGCACCTAAAGAGCGCAATCCTACATACCCTAAAGAAACGTTTAAATTTTCTGTTAGATTGATGGCGATTTTGGAATCTAAAACTTGTCCTTGTTCAATCCCATTTCTGTACATGATTTCAGTAGTGGGAGTAGGAACTTGATAGTAAACTACATCTTCAACCTGTTTGTACCCAATATTTCTTGGTGTCTGTCCCATACTTGGAACAATTTCTTGGTTGTTAAAATCATTAGTCAATTCAGTAAAAACTTGTCCTTGATTTTGAAAAGCATGTGTGCCAAACATGTCTTTTCTCATGAAGTTCATTTTGTATTGACTAGCGATACTCAAGGTAGTGTCCAAAACAACCGTGTCTTTGGCATGGTTGATAATTTTATACAACAAATAATCTGCTTTACCAGATTCAGGATCCACCTTTGCTCCCTCATCCTCCTCGTTTTTACGAGCAGCTAAAGGACGCGCTTTTTTTTCGGTGAAATCATTTAAATTATAGATTTCAGGTTCTTTAATACTGTCTTTTTCCTGTGCATAAAAGCAAATTGAAAAAAATAATGAAAGTACAGTAAGTAAAAACTTTTTCATAGGTTTTGTAGGTGGTATTACCTGAAAAATAAATCTAAATATATAAAAAATGTTAGAGGCAAAGGTAATTTATTTATTCAGAAAGTGTAGCTTTTATAAGTTTGAAAATTCTTCTTTTTTTTGATCAAAAACATGGGGTATATGCTTGGATGCTAAATGCGATGTCTTATTTTTACCATCGATTAATTTTTAGAACTATGGCGTTAAAATTAAAGCATACAAATTTTAAGTTAGAAGCAGGAACCGATGAGGCGGGTCGTGGTTGTTTGGCTGGACCTGTGGTTGCAGCTGCTGTTATCTTACCTACAGATTTTAGCCATCCCTTATTAAATGATTCCAAAAAATTAACAGAAAAACAGCGTCAAGTATTACGACCTATAATAGAGGAGAAGGCTGTGTGTTTTGGTGTTGGTGTGGTGCACGAAAAGGAAATAGATAAAATAAACATATTGCAAGCTTCTATTTTAGCGATGCATAAATCCATAGATGCCTTAGATAAAACTCCAGAATTTATCTCAGTGGATGGGAATAAATTCAATGCCTATAAAAAGGTGCCTCATGAAACCATTATAAAAGGAGATGGTACATATTTAAATATTTCTGCAGCATCGGTATTGGCAAAAACTTACAGAGATGATTTTATGGAAAAATTAGATGCTGAATTTCCGGTTTACAACTGGAAAAAAAATAAAGGCTACCCTACAAAAGAACACAGAAAAGGAATTGCAACAAATGGAAGTTGTAAATACCATAGAAAAACGTTTCGTTTATTGCCTAAGGTGGAATCCTAGTAAAAATGGGGGTTTTACTTATTAAAAAAAGTAAAAAATGAAGAATATGTTGTGTTATTTGAGACATATGTATTCCTCTTAAAAGCAAAATCTATTTATTTTTGTAACATGTTTAATTTTTTTTGATAACTAATGTTGATTTTAGTATCAATTAGCTGAATACAATTTGGAGAGGTTGTTGAAAGCACAAACAAGATGCCCAATTTATTTTGGGCATTTTTTGTTTTACGCATTTTGTGCTTTCTAAGAATTTAATAGCAATGCATTCAATGCGATAATTTCTTGAGCTTCTTTTACATCATGCACTCTTAAAATTTGACTTCCTTTTTGCAAGGCAATTGTATTGGCATAGGTAGTAGCATTTAACGCTTCTTTTGCTGAAATGTCTAATGGTTTGTATAGCATAGATTTTCTTGAGATACCGGTGAGTATTGGACATTCCAATGCATGAAATAAATCTAAGTTTCTCAATAGTTCATAATTATGGGAAACGGTTTTTCCAAAACCAAAGCCCAAATCAATGATAATATCATTTAGTCCCATTTTTTTTAGTTCGCTCGTTTTCTTTGAAAAGTCTAAAATAAGATCCTCGCTAATATTATTGTATTGCGGGTTGTCCTGCATGTTTTGAGGGGTACCTTGCATATGCATTATGATATACGGTACTTGTAGCTCCACCGCAGTTGCAAACATATCGGGGTCAGCGTTTCCACCAGAAATATCATTGATAATTGCAGCGCCAGCTTCTATACATTCTTTAGCAACCTTGCTTCTAAAAGTATCAACAGACAATAAAATTTCAGGAAAATGTGCTACTAAAATTTTTATGATTGGAATGATTCTATTGAGTTCCTCTTCTTCAGAAATATGGGTAGCCCCAGGACGAGAAGAATAAGCTCCTACATCAATAAAAGTAGCACCTTCTGAAAGCATTTTTTCCACCTGTTCCAAAATACTTTTTTCATCGCTGTATTTTCCACCGTCAAAAAAAGAATCTGGAGTGATGTTTAGGATTCCCATTATTTTAGGAGAATCTAAGTCTATGAGTTTGCCTTTACAATTGATTGTCGCCATAATTTATTTTTGAAAACCATCTTTGAAAGCTTGTTGATGAAACTGTTAGAACTTTAAAAATGATTTATGAGGGATTTCTCCTAAAATTTTATAATTTCGTTTGCGATAAATAACGCTAGAAATTCCGTGAATTTTATGGGGGAAATTTACAATATTATTTTCAATCTTTCTTATGCAAAACACATCTAAACAATACGATGCTATCATCGCAACCTGTAGTACTTTATTCGAAAATAAAATGACTGATTACGGAAGCGCATGGCGAATTTTACGTCTATCATCTTTAACAGATCAAATTTTTATCAAAGCACAAAGAATTCGTCAGTTACAAGAAAATGAGGTTAGAAAAGTAGATGAAGGGGAGGTGTCTGAATTTATTGGGATTATCAATTATTCTATCATGGCTTTGATTCAGTTGGAAAAAGGGATTGCACAGCAGCCAGACTTGGAAACACCAGAAGCTGTGGCTTTGTACAAGAAGCATATTGATATTACCAAAAGTTTGATGGAGAATAAAAACCATGATTATGGGGAGGCTTGGAGAGATATGCGCGTAAGTTCTCTAACGGATTTGATTTTACAAAAATTATTGCGTGTAAAGCAAATTGAGGACAATAAAGGAAAAACTATTGTGTCAGAAGGGTTGGATGCCAACTATCAAGATATGATCAATTATGCCATTTTTGCAATGATTCATTTAGGGCAGGCAAAATAAACTTCAAACTAAAAAAATGAAAGGAATTCTAATTTTTATTGCAAGGATCTTAGTGTCCTTTACATTTTTATATTCAGGTTTTGTAAAATTGGTAGATCCTCTAGGATCGTCTTATAAATTTGAAGAATATTTTGGAGCCGACGTGCTCAACCTTGAGTTTTTAATTCCATTTGCATTGCCATTTTCAATTTTATTGATTTTGGTTGAAATTATGTTGGGTCTTACTTTGCTTTTGGGATACAAACCAAAAATTACGGTGTGGAGTTTGTTAGCAATCAATACCCTGTTTTTGTTTTTAACTTGGTATTCTGCTTATTATAATAAAGTAACCGATTGTGGATGTTTTGGTGACGCTTTGAAATTAAGTCCTTGGGATACTTTTTACAAAAATGTTATTCTCCTTGTGTTGATGTTGCCGCTGCTTTTAAACACAAGTACGATCAGTTCTGTGTTTAGTGATAAAATCATGCGCAATATTTCTATCGCGAGTTTAGGGATATTTATTTACATCACTTATTTTGTTTTGGCGCATCTACCAATTATCGATTTTAGAGCGTATGCTATCGGTAAAAATATTGAAGAAGGAATGGAGTATCAGGACGGTAGTGACGAATTACCTCCGGTACATGATTTTTTCCTTGAGTCTGATACGGATGACTTAACAGATCAAATATTAAACTCAGAAAAAGCGATGTTGATTGTTAGTTATGAGATAGAACAAGGAAATGCACAAGGTTTTGAAGAGATACGAGAAATGGCTACGAAGGCTATAGAGAAAGGGTATATGGTATATGGAGTGTCGGCATCTTCCTCTGAGGGGATACAAGAAGTTATGCATCGTCATGAATTGCCTTTTGAGTTCTTGTTTTGTGACGGAACTACACTTAAAACCATTATAAGAGCCAATCCTGGTGTGGTAACTTTAGAGAAAGGAACTGTGGTTGGAAAATGGAATTGGCGTGATGCGGCTTCTGTTTTTGAATAGAGAAACGAAAAAAGAGTTTATAAAAAAAGCGATACCGTTGGGTATCGCTTTTTTGTTATCAACTAATTAAATTATTTTACAATAACTTTTACTTTCATGGTGTTTGAGTGACCTGGGAAGGTACATACCAACCAGTATTGACCGGGATGTTTTGGTACTTCAAAAAATATTTTCTCAGAAGATTCTGGACCAACAATTCCTGTATGGTATAATACATTAGGAGAGTTCGGTACATAATTATATTTAGGAGCATCTAATCCTAGAGCCAAGGCAGCTTCACCTAAAGTATTTGGTACATGTGCACCCGGTTTTGCGAATACCACATTGTGTAACATGTCGTCACTATTGATGAAATTCAGCTCAATTTTAGCATTTCTCGCTAAGGTAATTTCTTTGATGTCGAATTTCATTCCCGGTTTAGTACCGATGGTGATTTTTCTATCCGGTCCATCTGTCCAAGTAAACGGCATTTCAATGGTTCTTTTCTTTTGTTTGATTTCGTTGCTTTTCTTTGGCATTTCAGGCATCGCAGGTGAATTCAAAACACCACCAGGCACTTCGTTTAGAGTGTAATAGGCAGCATTGTGCAATAATTTTTCTCCAGAACTAGCTTTTACACCTTGTGCTTTTAATTGGTGAATGTATCCCAAGCGCATTCCATGTACCATTAGTTTCACTGTTTTTCCATCTTCAGAGACAGAGGCTTTATGAATCATTGCGTTTTGGTTGTCTTCAATCGGACTTCCATAGGTTCTATGATATCTGTAGGTAAAACTTTTCATGTCGTAATTCGCAACGTCCTCTGCGAATTTTTTGTTCACCGGTTTTGTGAACTCTAGTAAAAACCCATCATTTAAAGCTTTCATTGTTTTGATTTCAAAAGGCGTTTTACCGGTCCATTCCAATCGTTGTAATCCATAAGGTTTTCTACCTCTTGAAGCCCAACCTCTGCTTGTCATTCCAACAAACATATTGTTTTCATTACCCCATATCATACGTAATACACCAGATGAAAATCCTTCTCTAAAAGGGAAAGCGGCTCCTTGGTATACACCATTTACCTTTTCCATATAAACACGCATAATTTTAGAATGTCCTTGATCACCTACAAACAATTGGTTTTCAAAAGGTCCAAAGTTGACTCCTTTTTTATGGTACAACATATCCGATGTTGAAATTCCTAAAACGGTATGAGGGAACCAGATAGCCGGTGCTTTCAATTCAGGAACTTTTTTAGAGTATTCAAAAAGTGTCATTCCTGAAAATTCTTCAATATCTTCGATTTTTAATTTCAATGGAGATTTCGGATCATCGGTCCATTTCAAACCAGATACATGTCCTGCAAAATCACCAGATTCTAAATGTGTCAATCTACCAGAACCTACCCAGTCTCCTTGGTTTTCTGTGAAAAATAAATCGTCGTTTTCATTGATTCCAAAACCAGCAGGAGATCTTAGTCCAGTTGCAATTGGCGTCATTTCTCCTTCTGGAGTGATTTGTAACATCCATCCTCTCCATTTTGTCAAGGCAACACCACCCACACCATTAACCCATGATAGGTTCAAGGTTACAATTAGGTCTCCATTAGATTTGATTTTTGGTCCGTAAGAATATTCGTGGTAGTTTCCAGACAAAGGCCAAGAAAAAATACTTTTAAAAACATCAGCTTTTCCGTCATTGTTTTTATCTTCTAAACGAGTCAATTCTCCTCTTTGTGAAAGATAAAAACCATTGTTTGTATAGGCCAATCCTAAGGCTTCGTGTAAACCATTTGCATAAAGACTATATGATGCTTTTTTAGACAAGGGGTTGTCAATCAACCATACTTCTCCTTTTCTTGTAGATACTCCAAGTTTATTGTCATCCGTCATTGCCAATCCACCAACTTCCAGAATGATGTCTTTTGGGATTGGAACATCAATAATTTTATAAAATTCAGATTCCTTTATATCTGCAGCTGATTTTTTCTGAGCTATTGCCGTTATCTGTAATAAAACAAAAAGGACGCTCGCTATTTTGGTATATGCTTTCATAATTTTTCTTTTTTACCAGATGATTGTATATTCTAATGTTTGGGTACCACTTGGGATTTTTACTAGAAGCTCATCCTTGTCTTTTGATTTTCTTATGAAAGGCTTCAAATTGGAACCAGAAGGAAATTCTACATAGTAACTGGTGTTGTTTATGATGTAGCCTCCCGTTTTTAATTGTTTGATAGAAGTTCCCTCATTTATTTTATGGTATAATTCATTTGGTCCCTCTATTTTTATTTTCCTTGTAATCCCTCTTGTAGAATTACTTGGGGTCATTTCATTTGTCAGTTGAGTAGCTCCCATTTGATGGGTATAAACAGGTCTCCCTTGAGCGTTTAAAGCATAACTTTCAAATTTGATGTCCTCAATAGAATTGTTCCATTCGTCATTTTCTGATTTCAGCTGAGCAAACTCTCTGTAACCATACATCGGTACGGCAAAAGAACCTGTTCTACCAAATTGCTCTGTTCCTCTAGAGCTCCACATCTGAGTAGCATCAAAAAATAAATCTCCACTCCATACAGATAAAAGAGAAGCATGGTCTAAGTCAAATGAATAATGTATGCCTTCTGGAGTTCCTGCAGAAATACAGTGCATTCTTTTTTCACCGTTGTGGTGCATGAAACTACGTTGTGTATTTGGATGTTCTGAAGCATGAACGGTATGTTTAGGGTTTCTTCTTAAAGTTTTTTTTCCGGTTGCTAAATTAGGGTCTATAGATTGTAATTTAAGATGTGGTCCTTCAATGTTCAATATAACAGTACCCATCCAAGGACTTCCTTTACTTGCCATAAGCTCAAAAGGCACCGCCGTTCCTTTTTCTAAAAATATTTTTGTTGAGTTAACAGGTTTCTTGTTAATTAACAATTGAGAAACACCTCCAATTGCGGTTTTGAAATTAAACAAATACGTTCCAGTTTCTGGAATATTAAGTTCACCAGAGTAGTAGATTGTTTTTGCGTAATTTCTACTTTTAAGCATTCCCAAAGTTACTTTATCAACTTCTTCCGCTCTTATCTCTTGTACCATATTTAAATCAGGTACTTGTTTTTTGTAAATTTTATTGTACTCCTTACAGATAAGGTTGTTAAATGTTATTTTATGTGGAGTATAAGTCTTATACACTATGTTTTTAAAAGCGACTGGGCCGTGATCTCCTTGGATCATAAGAGGTGCCTTGGCTACTTCATTAGAAAAAGCGGCTGCTCTAGTCGGACCTGTTACATAAACATTTTCATGCAATAAAACCCCATTCAGCCAGACTTCATGAAAAATAGCGTTTTTTATTTTTTTTCCTTTCTCATTAAATCTAGGAGCGCTAAATTTAATTTTAATATGTTGCCAAAGACCTGGTGCTTTTGCAGCATTGATTTTTGGATTGTGACCTTCATATCCTTCATTTCCCTTTTCTTTGGTTTTATCCCAGCGTTGGTATATTCCTCCAATATCCTTGTATTTTGGATGTTCTACACCCCAACTGTCAAATAATTGAACCTCATATCTACTTTGTAGATAAATACCAGAATTAGATCCTTTGGGCATCATAACATC
>NZ_JAQWGB010000139.1 GCF_029238425.1 Flavicella sp. | reverse complement strand
TCAGCATCCTTTTTTACAATGTCTAACCACTGTATAAACTTCTGCTCTCTCAGTTTACTTTTTTCGACTGTAGGAGCTCCAAAATGCTGATCTGAAGCAAAATATATTTTCTTTTTCTGGGTCAAATTATTAAATTTTAGCAAAGATAAGAATAGTTCCTACTTTGTTATTTTATTTTTAAAATTCCTGTTAGAATTAAAAAACTCTTTTATTCTTAACTGTTTTCCTTTAAAATTAGTTCTCGTTATTTTTCTAATTAAAAATTGGAACTAACTCGAACCGACAATAACTTATTGAAGGCTATCCAATTCTATTACTTTTAAAAGCATTGGATCTCTCCTGTCATTTATTTTAGAAAAAGATGTTTCATCAAAAATTTGACGCGCAATTAATGCTTTCAAATAATGACTTAACAATGCTTTTTTCTCTGCAGAAATATTTCTTTCCAAATTCGTTTCTGAAAGAAACACTTCTAAAATATTTTTCTGCTGTTCGGTATTTAAATCATACTTCTCAAAACCTTGTTCTAACAATTCGTTTCTATGATAATCAGCGTATTTAAACGTAAAAGAATTTATTTTTGAAAAGTACCCATTCTCAATATAAGAAGTTGTGTCAACTGCCACAAAAACATCCGGAATGATTCCCCCTCCTCCATACACAACCTTTCCTTTAGGAGTTGTAAATTTCAAAGAATCTATCACTTTTATACTATCTCTGGATAACAATTCTCCATTCAAAATCCTATCCTGATAATCGTGTGCATAATTTTCACCATCATTCAGTTTATACGGTTTTTGAATAGAACGACCAGTTGGTGTATAATATCTTGCAATAGTCAATCTCACTGCAGATCCATCTCCTAACTTCATTTCTTGCTGTACCAATCCTTTTCCAAAAGACCTTCTACCAATGATAACTCCTTGGTCGTTATCTTGTAAGGCTCCCGCAAATATTTCACTCGCTGATGCCGATCCTTCATCGATCAAAACATAGATGGTACCTCGTTCAAAAACACCTTGTTCAGTAGCATAAAATTCTTCCTTCTTTCCTTTGTTATTCTCTGTAAAAACAATGAGTTTTCCATCACTCAAAAATTCATCAATAATAGCATTTGCCACATGAATAAATCCACCTCCATTTTGACGTAAATCAAAGACTAAATTTTTCGCCCCTTTCGATTTTAAGTCGTTTAGTTTATCACTTACTTCATGATACGAAGTTGCAGCAAATCTCTCCAGTTTTAAATAGCCCAAACTATCATTGATCATATAAGCAACCTCAGCACTCTGAATAGCCACTTTATTTCTTCTAATAGTAATCGGGATCAGGTTTTCAGCACCTTTTCTATAGATTTGTAAATCTACCGTTGTATTTGAAGGTCCTTTTAATATTTTCACAATATCCCTACTTCGCATATTTTTACAATACAAAGTATCTTTATCTGCAATTAAAATTCTATCTCCTGCAAGTACTCCTGCAGTTTCACTAGGTCCGCCAGATAATATATGAGTCACTACCAAAGAATCTTGGTACATAAAAAATTGCACTCCAATTCCTTCGAAATTCCCTTGTAAATTTTCTTGACTAGCCGAATAAATTTCTTTTGGAAAATAAACCGAATGCGGATCTAAGTTAGAAATAATATCTGTGATTACATTGTCAAGGATACCATCTGTATCTACCTTATCAACATAATCTTGCTCAATAAATTGCAGTAGTTTTTTTATTTTTTGCTCGCTCGAATTCCCCTTAAAAAAAACATTTTCCGAAGGAAAGTTTAAACTGGCTCCCACTAAAATACCAAAGGCAATAGCGATTCCTAGAAATAAAGGAAAATTATTTTTATTCCTCATGGCCTTGTATTTGTTCTACCTCTATACCTGCTCTTATCAAAAATTCGACACCTGACAAATCTTTATAGGCATTTGCGTATACCACTCTTTTAATACCTGCTTGCAAAATAAGCTTGCTACAATCTTTACAAGGAGAAAGTGTAATATAAAGTGTAGCTCCTTTTGAAGATTGTGTAGAGGCTGCAACTTTTAAAATAGCATTAGCTTCAGCATGCAGTACCATCCATTTCGTATCTCCGCTTTCATCTTCACAACAATTATCAAAACCTGTGGGAGCTCCATTAAAGCCATCAGAAATAATCATTCTATCTTTTACAATTAAGGCTCCTACTTGTTTTCTTTTACAATGAGATAATTTTCCCCATTCAAAAGCCATATTTATATAAGCTCTATCGTATTTTAATTGTTTCTTTTTGGTCATAACAGATACTAGATTCGCACTAAAAATAATAGTTACTCAACACTCTTTGTGCTAAGAACAATCAAAAGTCGTGAATCTTATGGAAAGTGCCAAAAAACAAGGGAGTAATAAATTTATAACAAGTGTTTTATAAACCCATCATATCGTTCCATTAACATAGGAATCGTAATTCCTAAAATAATAGAAGAAATGACCACTATCCAATCTCTTTTAGAAATTTTAAAAATTGGTGTCAACAAATGATATAAGGCAACAATTACAATTACTATAATGATCTGTGCCAATTCTATTCCCAAAGAAAATTCTATCAAGGGTAACAGTTTAGCATCCAAACCAGAAATTAACATTTTAAAATAGTTAGAAAACCCTAGTCCGTGAATCCATCCAAAACAGAATGATAAAAACAGTAACAACTTTGAATTAGAGGTGTTTTTACCGCCAGTTAGCATATTGTTAATAGCCGTAATAAAAATAGTCAATGGAATTAAAAACTCCACCAAATCACCCGCCACATAAATAATTTTATATGCAGATAAGGCCAAACTTATAGTATGTCCTAAAGTAAATAAAGAGACCAACCATAGCATGTTTTTCCATTGTTTGAAAGAAAAAGAAACTACTAAAACTATTAAAAATAAAATGTGATCGTATGCCTTTATATCCAACACATGTGTGCATCCTAATTCTAAATAAAATAAAAAATCATTCATGGTATTATTTTTGCTCAAATGTAAAAAACTTATCATAGATGGTTACATTATTATAAAAATCATCTATATAAACGATGGAAAATTCCAACATCTGAAATAAATAAATTAATATTGCATAACAATATAAAGCATCGATACACTTATGAAACTCAGTATTCCTTTTTTTAGTATTCTATTTTTAATTTTTTCTTGTAAAAACAGACCAGAAACAACTAAAAAAACAACAACACCCGAACAAAAAATTGAAACTGCCCCAGTTGTACAAAATGAAGCTGATACGAGTAATATGGTACATTTTGCAGGGGGAACTATTACCATAGGAACCGATAATGGACCTGCAAATGAAGGACCTTCTTTTGAAACTCAAGTAGCCCCTTTTTATATTGATAAAAACTTAGTTTCTGTTGCGGATTTTAGAAAATTTATTAAAGCAACAAACTACGTTACTGAAGCTGATAAATTTGGGGACTCTGGTGTTTTTATGTTTGATCAAGGACAATGGCAACTTTTAAAAGGTGCCAATTGGAAATATCCGCTAGGAGAAACAAAACCACAAGCTTTAGACAATCATCCTGTAACTCATGTAAGTTGGAATGATGCACAAGCTTATGCTAGTTGGGCAGGAAAACGTTTGCCAACAGAATTTGAATATGAATTTGCTGCTAAAAATGGAGGTTCAACTATATATCCTTGGGGAAACACTGTTTTAAAAGACGGAAAATATATGGCCAATACTTGGCAAGGTGCTTCTGTACAAGATCAGGATACTAAGGATGGTTTCTTATTGACATCTCCTATCGGATATTATGGTGAATCTCCGGCTGGACTAACGGATATGGTTGGAAATGTTTGGCAATGGACTGCGGATGTTTACAGAAGTTACCCAGGAAACCCAAATCAGGAACCAGCAGATCCTAAAGTTAGAACTACTAGAGGTGGTGCTTTTATGTTTGATCAAGCAGGTGATAAAAGTTTTACAACTACGTTTAGAGCAAAAAATTCCATCGATACTTCTATCTTTAATATGGGGTTCCGTTGTGCTAAATAATTAGGAAATGAATACTCTTTTTAAGATCGTAAAAATGAATAAAAAATATATCCCACACACTTTACAAGTATCTTTATTATTGAGTATTTCGCTGCTTTTATTTTCTTGTGGTGAAGAAAAAAAAGAAGCTTATAAAAAAATTCCAACAGTAAAAACTAAAACTATTTATGCTTCTACAGATTCTATTCCTGATGCTCATTTTTTAGGAGATAAAACCTGTAAAGAATGCCATCAAGATCAGTTTAAAAAATGGAAAGGATCGCATCATGATAAATCCATGGATGTGGCTACTAGAGAAACCATTTTGGCTGATTTTAAAGGCGAAGTATTTAAAAGTCAAGGAGTCTCTTCTTCTTTTTTCAAAAGAAATGGAGAATTTTTTGCAAATACAGAGGGTCCTGATGGAAAAAATCATGATTATAAAATTGAATATGTTTTTGGAATCACTCCCTTGCAACAATACATTGTAAAATTTCCTAACGGTCATTACCAATGTTTAAGACAAGCTTGGGATACTAAAAAGAACAAATGGTTTGATTTGTATCCAGACTTCAAGGTAGTGCATTCAGAATGGTTGCATTGGTCTAGAGGTGGATTGAACTGGAATAATATGTGTGCAGATTGCCACTCTACCAACGTTCGTAAGCAATACAAACAAGATGATCATAGCTATGACACTAAATTTGCTTTGATCAATGTAAGTTGTGAAGCTTGTCATGGACCAGGAAAAGAACATGTAGCCGATGTAAAAGAACAAGGAGAAAATTATAGAGATTCTGGAACCATGCAAATGACTTTAGAAACTTCTCCTAAAGAATTGGTAGATCAATGTGCTCGTTGTCATATGCGAAGAGAAATGCTAACAGATCGTTTCAATTTTGAAGGAACCATGTTAGATCACTATTATCCTCAGTTATTAACAGAGCCTACTTATTATGCGGATGGTCAAATATTAGATGAAGATTATGTGTATGGTTCTTTTGTACAAAGTAAAATGTATCATGAAAATGTTACTTGTACCAACTGTCATGATGCACATACTCTAGAGCGTAAATTTGAAGGAAATAAATTGTGTGCTCAATGTCATGAGCCTAAAAGATACGATACTGAAGAACACTCATTCCACAAACTAGGAACAGAAGGTGCTTTGTGTATCAACTGTCATATGCCTGGTAGGTTTTATATGGGTAACGATTTTAGACGCGATCATAGTTTTAGAATCCCAAGACCAGATTTATCTGTAAAACATGGTACACCCAATGCATGTGTAGGATGTCATAAAGACAAAACAGACCAGTGGGCTGCGGATGTTTTGGTAAAATTAAAAGGAGCACCGAAAGAAAATCATTTTTCTGATTTATTAGTTCCGGGTTTAAAAAGAGTACCTGATGCACATGCAAAATTATTGCAATTGGCAAAAGATACCATTTATCCAGAAATTGCAAGAGCTTCGGCTATTATAGAATTGCCAAATTATAGAGATCATGCTATCGTAAGAAAACAATTACTTTCTTTTTTAAATGATGAATCTCCAATGGTTAGAGCCAGTACTGCAGATGCCTTAAATGAGATTTCTGATCCTGCCAATGTTAGTTATCTTTTGCCTTTGTTAAAAGATGAAAAAAGAGCCGTACGAATAAAAGCTTTTGGAGCGATCGCTATTATGGATGAAACAAAAATTCCTAGCAAATACAAAGCTGCTTTTGAAATAGTAAAAAAAGAATATTTTACATATTTAGATGGAATATCTGACTTTGTAGGTGGACGTATCAATAGAGCCAATTACATCCTTAAAAAAGGAGATTTACAAGGAGCCATCAAAGGTTATGAAAGTGCTTTAGAAATTGATAATATCAATAATATGGCTAGAACCAATTTGGCGAATTTATATTATCAAAATGGTGAATTGGAAAAAGCAGAAAAGGCTTTTAAAACCATTATCAAACAAGAACCTGAGTATGGTGCTACTTATTATTCTTATGGGTTATTGTTGGCTGAATTAAAAAGAACGGAAGACGCTATAGAACAACTGGAATTGGCTACAGTTCACATGTCTGATAATCCTAGGGCATATTATAATTTAAGTCTTTTATATGACGGAATTCAAAATAAAAAGAAAGCCGAATCTACTATCATCAGAGGACTGAAAGCATTGCCTCAAAATGAAAGTTTATTATACTTATTGGCTTATCATTATGCGAATAACAATCAAAAAGAAAAAGCTAAAAATATAGCACTGCAATTGGTAGAGTTATTCCCAAATAATTCTCAATATTTTACTTTTTTACAACAATTAAACTAGTTTTACAGAAAAGGGTATTTCTATTATTCTAAAAAATAATCAAGTATCTTTATAGAATTCTACTTTTATTTTATTCAAAATTAAACCTTTGGATAAAATAAAAGTCTATATATAAGAATTCAATAAAACCCTTTTTATGAAACAATCGCACATACAGCATTTATACTGGAGAGCCGGTTTTGGTATGGGTTATGATGAAATAAAAAATCATAAAAAAAAATCCACCAAAAAGGTAGTAAAAGCTTTATTCAAAGATTCTAAAAATATTACCCCCTTAAAAGTTGATTTAACTGAATTACGTGTTTTAAGAGAAAAAGATTACAAACAATTAATCAAAGATTTAGGACCGGATAAGCGCCGAGAATTGCAACAGCTTTCAAGGAAAAAAACAATAGAATTAAATACTGCTTGGATTGAAAGATTGGCAACCGATCAGGAAATTTTACGGGAAAAAATGACCCTATTTTGGGCCAATGTTTTTGTTTGTAAAGACAATAATATTTATGATATTCAACACTATAATAATGTATTGCGAAAAAATGCATTGGGTAGTTTTGGCGATTTTACCAAAGCGATCGCTCATGAAGCTTCCATGATAAAATATCTGAATAACAGGCAAAATAAAAAAGGGAAACCTAATGAAAATTTTGCTCGTGAATTGATGGAATTATTCACTTTGGGTGCGGGAAATTATACTGAAAAAGATATCAAAGAATCCGCTAGAGCATTTACGGGCTGGAACACCAATAAAAGAGGAGAGTTTGTCTTTCAGAAAAAAAACCATGACTTTGGGAAAAAGACATTCTTTGGAAAAACTGGTAATTTTGATGGAAATGATATCATTGATATTATTTTAGAACAAGAACAATGTGCTCGTTTTATTTGTGATAAAGTGTATAAATATTTTGTGAATCCTACTGTAAATAAGGAGCATTTAGAAGAAATGACAGCTGTCTTTTTTAAAGACTATGATATCGAAAATTTAATGCTGTATGTATTCTCATCTGATTGGTTTTATGCAGAAGAAAATATTGGTGTTAAAATAAAATCTCCGATTGAATTATTAGTAGGAATCAATAGAGTAGTACCCGTTTCTTTTCAAAAAAGAAAACAACAAATGTACTTCCAAAAAATGATGGGGCAGATTTTGTTAAATCCAGTAAATGTTGCCGGATGGAAAGGAAACACCAATTGGATAGATTCTAATACGTTGATGTTTCGATTGAAATTACCTTCAGTTATTCTTAACAATGCCGTGATTAGCCTAGAAGAAAAAGGGGATATTGAGGCTGATTTTAAAGATTTTTATAAGAAAAAGAAAAGAGGACAAAATTATTTTAAGACCACTGTTTCTTGGGATGTATTTGAAAAACAATACAAAAATGTAAGTCCAGAGGAATTAAGAGAAACTTTAATATTAAGCAGCATCAACCCAAAAACCAAGGAAATTATTGATGATTTAAAAATTAATTCTAATAAAGAATATTGTGTGCAATTGATGTCTATCCCGGAATACCAACTTTGTTAAAACTAGAGAGATGAAAAGAAGAGAATTTATAAAAAATAGTGCCCTAGCAAGCAGTTTGTTTATGGTGCCTAGTTTCGTAAAAGCTTTTGAAGATGTTGCTAAAAATTCTTTAGGTTTTAAAAAATTAGTCATCGTACAATTGGCTGGTGGAAACGATGGATTGAATACAATTGTGCCTTATAATAATGACATTTATTATAGAGAAAGACCTAGGTTAGCTATAAAAAAAGAGGCTGTTTTAAAAATCAATGAAGATTTAGGTTTTCATAAAAACATGGCTCCCTTAAAAAATTTATACGACCAGGGTTATTTGTCAATTATCAATAATGTTGGTTATCCTGATCCTAATAGATCTCACTTTAGATCTACAGACATTTGGCATACCGGAAGTGATGCGAATGAATATTTAGATACAGGTTGGTTAGGAAGGTTTATTGATATCAATGGTAAAAAACCATATGC
The DNA here is from genome assembly GCF_029238425.1 of Flavicella sp. Taxonomy (GTDB): domain Bacteria; phylum Bacteroidota; class Bacteroidia; order Flavobacteriales; family Flavobacteriaceae; genus Flavicella. The sequence goes on along the minus strand of NZ_JAQWGB010000139.1, from coordinate 14,477 downwards.
CGGAATTGAAGTAGATGATAGTTTGTCTTTGATCATGAAAGGAAAAGATATCAATGGAATTGCAACTCAAGATCCTAGAATTTTATTCAACACAACACAAACGCCTTACTTCAAAAAAATTGTAAAAGAACAAAGCGATGCTCATTTGAGTGAACATAACTTAGGATATCTTTATAAAACAATGATAGAGGCAAACTCCTCTGCAAAGCATATTTATGATACTTCTAAGACCTTTAAAACAAAATTAGAATATCCGGGAAACCCTTTTGGTAAACAATTGAAAACAACGGCAGAACTGATAAATTCTGGTTTAGACTCTAAAGTGTATTATGTATCTATGGGTGGATTTGATACACATTTCAACCAAGATCAAAGACAAAATCAATTGTTAGATGTTTACAGTAAATCCATGGAGGTTTTTGTAAAAGACTTAGAACAAAATGATACTTTTAAAGATACCTTGATTTTGACATTTTCTGAGTTTGGAAGACGTGTAAAAGAAAATGGATCAAAAGGAACAGATCATGGAACCGCAAATAATATTTTCTTGATCGGAAAAAATTTAAAGAAAGCTGGTTTTTATAATGAACTCCCAGATTTATCAGATTTAGATTCCAATGGAGATTTAAAATATTCTGTTGATTTTAGAGAAGTATATGCGACCATTTTAAACAATTGGATGGAAGTTGACGATAAAAAAATTCTAAATAAATCTTTCTCTAAGTTAGATTTTATATAGCATAATTAATTTTTGTTGGGTTTTAAATTAATTAAGAAAGCCGGCTGATTTATTTCAGCTGGCTTTTCGCTGTTGTCTAGTTTCTGTAAACTCTAAAAAGCACTTTACTGCTTTGGTCAAGTTTATTTCTATGTAAAACAAGTAATTTGAGTTTCAAAAAAAGCGCTCAGTATCTCTTTCTAGGATTCTAATCTTTTATTTTTGAGCAACCTATAATAAGTACCAAAACTATGACTAAGCTAAACCAACAAATTTTTGTTTTATTTTTTCTGATTTTCGCGCAAGTGCTATCTGCAAAAAATATTTATGTTTCCACTACGGGAAACGACGCTAATGATGGATCGGAAAACAATCCTTATAAAACGTTTTCAAAAGCAGTTTCTGTAATGACCGCAGGAGATGTTTGTATTATCAAAGGTGGTGTGTATGAACAATCCCTAGTTGTTAACAAAAATGGAAACGCCTCCAATTACTTAATTTTTAAAGCTGCGGATGGAGAAAAAGTTGAAATCAAAGCCACAACCCAAGTAACGGGATGGCAAAACTATCAAGGAAATATTTATAAAGCAGCTGTTTCTATGGGAATTGATAGCAGATTTAGAGCTGTTTATCACAACACCAATTATATGGATTTGGCAAGATGGCCTAATAATGCTGATAATGATCGTTGGACGGTAGATTGTACTCCTGTGACAGGGGGAGATGGTTCTCATTTTCTTGTAAACACCATGCCTGATATAGATTGGTCAGGTGGAATTGTGTATTATTTAGGAGCCCATTCAGGAACAAGTTGGACTCGTACCATAACCTCAAATACTACTACAAGAATTAATCATGCTGGTGTGGATATCAACAAATGGCCTTTTTCAAACCATAACCCAACTTGGCTAGAAGGAAGTCCAGATAACCGAAGAGGGCAATTGTATTTATTCAATAAATTAGAAGCCTTAGACTATGCAAATGAATGGTATTATGATGCCGCTTCTCAAATGTTATACTTACAAACCGAAGATGGAAATATACCTGCCGATAATTCTGTTGAATTTGCTACCCATAAATTTGCTGTGGAGCTTAAGGGAGATTATATCAAATTGCAAGGGTTGGATATTTTTGGTGGAAGCGTAAAAATTCATAACAAAGCTGATAACAATTCAATAGAAAATTGCAGCATCATACATGGTAGTGAAGGACATGATTCATTAACAAATACCTCAGCACAAGTAGGAGACGCAGCTTTAGAAATTTTAGGAGACAATACCGTTATTTCTGGCTGTACTATAGATCATAGTTCTGTAAGTGGAATTGTGGTTTCAGGTTGGGCAGCATCCAATGTAACTTTAGAAAAAAATACCATAAAAAATATTGATTATGTAGGGATTCATGCTTCTCCAATACGATGCAGCGCTAATAATTCTAAAGTTCTAAAAAACTATATAGAGAATGCCGCAAGAGATGGTATGTATGTAACCGGAGTAAATTTTGAAGTAGCTTATAATGACGTTTCTCATTCCCAATTGATAAATAGTGACTCAGGTATATTTTATACCGTTGGAAATGACAACCTAAGAAATGCAGAAATCCATCATAACTGGTTTCATGATGCCGCGGCGCCCGAATATTCTCATCAACCAGGAAAGCCAGGAAAGGCAGCTGGAATCTATTTAGATAACGACAGTAAAGGATTTACCGTACACCATAATGTGGTTTGGAATGTATCCTGGACTGGATATCAAATAAACTGGAACAATACCTATTTAGATTTTTTCCATAATACTTTATGGCAGCCTTATGAAGCCATGGGATCATGGGTCAATGGTTATCCACAAGCGGATAATAAAGTGTATAATAATTATTCAAGTCACCCGGATTGGTTTGCAGGAGAAAACGGAAACGAATTTGATATCAAGAACAATTTAATAGATATCAACTCTCCTTTTGAAGCTGCCGATAATCAAAATTTTTATCCTAAAGTAGGAAGTGCTGTGGTAGATAAAGCTCCTGAAATTTCGGGCTTTGACAAACCTTATAAAGGTGCCTCTCCAGATATTGGTGCCTATGAATTAGGTGGGACAAGATGGACTGCGGGGATCAATGCTATAGAAGATACTGGAGAAGGTAATCCTTGGTCTATTTATGATACTAAATTTACCATAGTTACCTATTCAGAATCTTGTCCTACACAACAAGATGGACAGTTATCAATTAGTGCCGATTTTTATGAAAACTACAAGGCTACTTTTAATGGCAGCACCTATGCTTTCAATGATGAAAAAGGAATTGAAAATATTTCCCCTGGAACTTATGAATTATGCATTTCAATCGATGGGAATAGTGATAAGCAATGTTTTAGTTTGGTTATCAATGAAGCCTCTCAAATAGCGAGTAAGTCAGTTTTAAAGGACAATTATATTTCTTATTCTATAGAACAAGGAACGGCTCCTTTTGAAGTTTCCATAAATGATAAAATTTATTTAAAAACAGCGACGTTAGAATTTGATGTTCCTGTAAATAAAGGAGATAAAATTTCTTTAAAATCTAGCAAAGAATGTGAAGGAGAATTAACGAAAATAATAAATTTTTCTACCATTATCGCTAGTTATCCTAACCCAACAAGCACTGATTTTACTATTGAATTTCAAGGAAATGATGGTAGCATTCCAATCGCTATTTACAATAGTAATATGCAATTGCTATCTGAAAAAAATTATAAAATCAATTCAGGAAAAATTACACTTGATATGAGCCATTTACCTTCTGGAATTTATATGGCTAAAATTCTAACTCATGAGTTAGAAGTCTTAAAAATTATCAAACTATAACAGTTAAAACAGAAAACAAAAAAAACGAAGATTTACATTCTTCGCTTTTTTGTTTTATAAAGTATATGAATCCTTTATTTTTCAAAAACTGCGCACAAAATTGGACCTCTTTCATTACAAATAATAGTTGATGGTTTCAAACTTTTCTTTATTTGTAAATAAGTTGATTTTAAGAAATATAAATTACCATAAAGATTCTTGAAAAATAATTTTACAGGACCATTTTTTTTAGGAAGTTTTGGATTTATTAATTCCCAATCCGCATTAAGTATAGGCTGTCTAAACTTTTTTCGTCTTGCTTTCTCTGCGTTATATGTCTTAGGTTTTTTTCTGTAGTAATTTGAAAATGAAACAAAACTTATATTTAAATCTAATGTTCTAGCGATAAATCTCATAGATTTTTCACCAAACCACCAATGATGTACAGGTGGAGCTTCACTATCCCAAACAATATCAAATGGTGCAATACTCCTATTAGGTGTTGTAACAATGGCTTTTCCATTATCAGCCAACATTTCTTTTACCGTCTCAATAAATTTTATTGGATCTTCTAGATGTTCAATAACCTCTGTAAGAATAATAATATCATAGCTGTTTTTAGCCTCCTTTACAAATTCAAATAAATCGGCACACACATAATAATCACCAAATTTTTCTTTTGCGTTTGCGATAGCTTCTTTAGAAATATCCAACCCTATAGCATTATATCCTTCCTTATTTAAGGCATATGTTAAATACCCTAAACCACAACCAATCTCTAAGATCTTTAATTGATTATTTGATTGCTGCTGTTTTGAAAGTTCATTGGCAACAGACCAATATGCCTCTTCGCTATCTGTTAAAAATTGCAAAGGCTTTTTTTGAGACTTTATTCGATTTGAATAGGACCAATACCTATTGTACCCAGGAACGTTATCACCATTTTTATAAATGAAATCGTAAATTTTATTTGCATTTATTTTTTCTGAAGGAAAAGTAGTTTCGCAGGAAGAACATAGATAAATATCTAATTTCATTTCACTTTGATACCCAACAAAATCTTCTAATTGTAATTTGATTTTATCAGAATTACACAAGGGACAATTTTTCATTTTTTTTATAAACTTAGAAATTATTATTCAATTAACACTACCAACAAAGAACGAAGGCAATTTTATTTTTTTTAAAAGTATTGATATTCTTTTCTCTTTATCCTCAAAAAAAAATGTAAGAAACAAAAAAAAGCGAAAGATAATATCCTTCGCTTTTTTTGTAATTATTGGCAACTAGTTGCCTAGCTACAAGAAATTTTATCTACTCTGTTTTGATGACGTCCTCCTTCAAACTCAGTGTTTAAAAAAGTTTCTACCATTGCTAATGCTTGTGGAATTGAAGTATAACGTGCAGGAATACACAAAACATTTGCATTGTTATGTTGTTTGATCAACTCAACAATCTCTTTGGTCCAACACAATCCAGCTCTTACATTAGCATATTTATTTGCAGTCATAGCAACTCCATTAGCACTACCACAAATTAAAATTCCTAAATCTACTTGTTTTGTATCAACTGCTCCAGCCACTTTATGTGCAAAATCAGGATAATCAACACTATCAAAACTATCTGTACCATAATTAGTTACAGTAATTCCTTTTTTTTCTAATAATTCTACGATCGCTGATTTATAATCTGGCCCAGCATGATCATTCCCAATTGCTATTGTCATTTTTATTGTATAATAATTATTTATGCAAAAATACATTAAATAAGAAAAGGAATCAAAAGCATCTATAGAATTCTTAGGGATTGCTAAGCAGCTTATCAACAAAGTTTATAACTCTTGTTTATTAAGTGCAATATCTAAAATTTAAAACAGTAACTCGAATGACTAATTTTACCGTGAATTTAGATCGTGTTTTTCGGCTAATTTTTGAAACTAAAATAACTGATAATATTTTTTTTGAAGTTCTCATACTTATCAACAATTAACAAATGTTAATCTATTTAATATCAATCAATTAACATTTATATAACATGTATTTAGAACCTAAAAACTTCAATTTTATCAGCTATTAACAAGCTTTCTAACAACTTTTATAAAACTACCTATAAATAAACACTTTAGGTATGTTACTCAAATGTTAACAAATAACCGTTAAAAAACAACAAGTAAATTTGGTTATTAAATCAAAAAAAACAATACAGTGAAGGGTATCATATTCGCAAATTTATTTTCAGAAAAATAGTTTACAGTTATGAACAAAAATTTTGGCAGTTATGAGCATTGAAAAACTAAAAACCTATCTACTTTTTGAAAAAAGTAAACTTAAAACACGACTTGTTAATAACTGTATTACTTTATCTGAAAAACAAAACATTATGATGTTTATAACGTATTAACAACATCAAACAAGAATCTATTCTTCTAAAAACCTAGAAAATTCTAAAAAAGTTATTGGGTCTATTAACAGACAATAATAGAACATTATTCTTTTTTTAAAATTTCAAAATAAAATATATATATAGTTATATGTGTTTATAACAATTGTATGTACTAACTATTTTATTTTACTCTTATGGATACAACTTGTGTGGTACAATGTAAATATGCCTTATTGAAACTCTAAACTTAAGTTAATACTAAAATGCTTTTCGAATTCTTAAAATATCTATTTTTGTATTTTAAAATATATATAATATGAATAGAAAAATTACTCTTTTAGTACTCATGGTTTTCACTGTAATAGTTGGGTATGGGCAGAACGTAGCTGCGTTGGATTCTAATTTTGAAAATTATCTGGAAACGCATGATATAAATGGAAATACAGTTCTTTTAGGAGCTGCTACCAGTTTAGGTAATGGAACAATCGATAACTTGCTAACTCTATCTAAATTAGAGGGAATAACAGTTTTAAATATTCCTAGTTTAGGAATTAATAATTTAGACATTATTCAAGCTTTTGTTAATTTAGAAACGCTGGATTGTTCTGGAAATAATATTGAGTATTTAGATTTATCTGATAATACTAAATTAGTTTCTTTAGATTGCAGTAATAATGATCTTCAGGTAAGTTTGGATGTGAGTAATAAAGATGCGCTTTTTTCATCTTTTGATGCTAGTGGTAATACGGATTTGGAATGTATAGGTGTTGATTTAGAGTATGTTAGTTATATGGAGTTAAACTTTTCTGATGGGAAAGGAGTGGGGACTTATAATTCTAACTGTACAGAAACTTGGGTTGGAGATGCTAATTTTGAAAATTATTTAGAAACTCACGATGCTTCAGGAAATATTGTTTCGGTAGGAAGTACTAATAGTATGGGAAATGGTATTGCAGCTGATAATAAAATATTTGTTGAAAGAGTGAATACAGTTGTAAACTTGGATGTATCTAATCAATCCATTGCAAGTGTACATGGTATTGAACAATTTGTTGCTTTAGAAACTTTTAATTGTTCGTCAAATAGTTCTATAGCGGAAATTAATCTTTGGAACAGTGGGGCCCTTGAAACAATAGATTTTTCTAATAATAATTTATCTTATATAGGTTTTCACAGTAGTCCTAACTTAGTATCTATAAATGGGGCTAATAATGCATTGTTAAACGTTTCTACAAATGCTAATTCAGCGCTAACCACACTAGATGTTTCTGATAATTCTATTCTTAATTATCAGTTGGATTTAACAACTAATACGTTATTACAAACCTTAGATGTTTCAGGAAATACGGGATTAAATTTATTAAATTTAAGTAATCAATCGGTTTTGGTAGATTTAAAAGTTGCTAATACAGGATTTTCTAGTTTAACAGGACAAGTTCATGATAGCGGTACATTAGTATTAGGTGCTAATGTTGGTTTTACTGCGTTAGATTTTTCTGACTGTAGTTTTGTAGAATTAGATTTAAGTGGGATGACAAGTTTGACAGATTTAAACGTATCTTCTAATTCGCTTACAGATTTGAATATTAAAAATGGTAATAATTCTAATTTAACAGCTTTTAACGCCACGTCAAATGTTGGTTTATCTTGTGTAGAAGTAGATTCTAAATCTTATATGGATGCTAATTGGTTAACTGAAATTGATGGAACAACTGCTTACAGCGAAGATTGTTCTACGGCTAGTTTAGATAGTGCTTATCTAGATAGTTTAACGATATCTATTAGTAATCATCAGATATCGGTAAATTCGGATTCTGTAAAAGTTATTGTTTATAATTTCTTAGGAAAACAGGTTGTAAATCAAAATTTACATGGAATGTTTATTGTAAAAATTATTGATGCTAACAACAGTATTAGAGTAGAAAAAATATATTTGTAGATTATATATTCATTCAATAAAAAACGGGAATGTATTTATATATGTTGCCGTTTTTTTATTTTGATACGATTGACGTATTTTATACATTTAAAAGAAGTACTTTCGAAAAAAAATATAAAATAAAAATGAAAAGATTTTTTTTCTTTAGTATCTACTTATTTTTAAGTTTTAATGTTTTTGCTCAGCTAACATATATACCAGATGATAATTTTGAACAGTATTTAATTGATAAAGGGTTGGATGATGTATTAGATGATTATGTCTTGACATCTAATATTAATACTCAATATAGTTTATTTATTACGAAAAAAAATATTTCTGATTTAACAGGTATAGAGGATTTTGAAAAGCTATCTATGTTGTTTTGTTATGGTAATAATATTACTAGTTTAGATTTATCATCAAATCCTCTGATTCATACGGTATATTGTGATGATAATATTATTAGTAATTTGAATGTTAGTAACAATCCATTGTTAACTACATTATCCGCCAGTTCTAATAATTTAAGTAGCCTTGATATATCTGGAAATCCAAATTTAAAAACGTTAAGAGTTTCTTCAAATAATCTAACTAGTTTGGATGTAAATGATAAAACTAACTTAATAAGTTTAGGTTTTTCAAATAATAAGATAAGTACTATAAATATTAATAATAATACTAAGTTAACTGGCCTGACCTGTGCATCAAATCAATTAATTATCTTAGATATCTCTTCTAATAAGGAATTGACTTTTTTAGCTTGTTCTTCTAATGATTTAGTAAATTTAAATCTAAGCGAAAATAATTTAATCACTACTCTATATTGTTCAGATAATAATCTAAATAGTTTAGATATTAGTGAACTTAAAGATCTTTCTATATTTGAATGTGAATCTAATAATTTAACCAACCTGGATGTAAGTTCTAATACCAAATTAACTAATTTTTCATGTTCTGATAATCAATTGGAAAGTCTTAATTTAAAAAATGGAAATAATAATAAAATATTACATGCTAATTTTAATGCACAAAATAATTCTAATCTAAGCTGTATAGAAGTTGATAATGAGTCTTATAGTTCTTTACATTGGAGCTACGTAGATAATACGACTTCTTTTAGTGTGGATTGTAGCGGTACGCATACCGATGATACTTATATTCAAGATTCTAATTTTGAGCAAGCTTTGATAAATTTAGGGTTAGATACAGAATTAGATCATTATGTAGTTACTGCTTCTATTTCTGAAATTGAAACGTTAGATATTAGCAATAATTCAATTAAGGAACTACAAGGTATCAAGGCTTTTACGGCCTTAAAAAATTTAGATTGTTCCAATAATAATTTAGATGAATTAAATTTAGAATCGAATTTAGAATTACAAGTTTTAGATTGTTCTAATAATAATTTAATGAACTTATTTTTAGGCAATCATATCAAATTAACATCGTTGAATTGTAGTTCAAATAATTTATTTGAATTAAATATTAAAAATGGAAATAACAACAATTTCATAGCTTTCAATTCTGTTTCTAATGATGATTTAGTTTGTATTGAAATAGATGATAAATCTTATAGTGATTCAAATTGGTTAAACATTGATGTTCAAATGAATTTCAATGAAAACTGTGGATCTTACAAAAAATTAGATTCTACTTATATTCCTGATGATAATTTTGAGCAGAAAATCATAAATATGGGACTAGATGATAGAATAGATAACTATGTTTTAACAGCCAATATCAAGAATGTAAGCCGTTTAAGTTTATCATCAGCTAATATTAAAAACTTAGTAGGTATAGAAGATTTTGAATTTTTAACTGAATTATTTTGTGGTAGAAATAGTTTAGTTGATTTAGATGTAAGTTCTAATTTATTATTATCTAATTTGGACTGTTCTGAAAATTATTTAACTAATCTGGATGTAAGTTCAAATACTAAGTTAACAAAACTTTGGTGTAGAAATAATTATATACATAATTTAGATTTAAGATTTAATACTGAAATAACTAATTTAAGTTGTTCAAACAATAATATAAATAAATTGAATTTAAGTTCCAATACTGAATTAACGGATTTGTATATATTTAATAATAATTTATCAAGTTTAGATATAGAATCTAATGTAAAATTAACCACTGTATCTTGTGTTAATAATAATTTGGATAGTTTCGATGTTAGTGCTAATGTTTCATTAACTAGTTTATCATGTTCGGAAAACAATTTGACGGATTTAGATGTGGATTTAAATACACAATTAACTTATTTAAATTGTTCTGATAATAATATATCAGCGTTAGATGTAAGTTCTAATATTGAATTAATTACTTTAAGTTGTTATGAAAATAATTTAACCAGTTTAGATGTAAGTTCCAACAATAAATTAGATTTACTTTATTGTAATGTTAATGATATTTCTAATTTAGATATTAGTTCTAATGTTGCGTTAACTTCTTTGTTTTGTCATGAAAACAGTCTTACGAATTTAGATGTAAGTTCAAATATATTATTGACTTTATTAAATTGTTCAAATAATAAATTAACTAGTTTGGATTTAAATTCTAATACCTCTTTAGTTAGAGTGAATGCTTCTTCGAATAACTTTAAAAGTTTAAAGATAAAAAACGGAAAGAATACAAAAATACTTGGCAAAAATTTCAATATAGAAAATAACGAAGAAATAGAATGTATTGAAGTAGATAACGTGGCCTATAGTATAGCTAATTGGTCAAGTAAAGATTCAGGAGCTAGTTTTTCTGAAAATTGTAATTACAACCTGACAGTTGTTACCTTTGAAAAGGACAATTACAATATATATCCAAATCCTTTTTCAGATAAATTATACATAAAAAGCGATGCGATTCTTGATTCTATTACAATTACTACGCTTCAAGGAAAACAAATTAAGCATATTACTATGGTAGATGACTCTATTGATCTATCCTATATAAAAACAGGAATGTATTTATTAAAGATAATTTCTAACGGTAAGGTTGTTATTAAAAAAATTATCAAAAATTAGAATTTGATGCGTTTAGTTTTCTAATGAATCTAAATGTTACCTTTGACAAGCTTAGAGTATGTTGGTTAAGTTTATATTAGATAAATAAATAGTAGGTTTCTAGTTTAAAATAGTAAGAAAATTAAATGTACCCTAAGTTTTTCGAAGGGGATTAATATTATTAAAACCTTGTAATTCATTTTACAAGGTTTTTTTATATGAAAAATGAAGGTTTAAGAATTCCTTAACGCCTTTCAATTTATCTTAGCATAAATTAGCGTAGCTTTGCAGCAGAATTATTAATAATAAAACCATGCAGCCTTTAAAAAGGCAACCTTAGCAAGCATAGGTTGAACTCCTGTTAAAATTTCACTTTTATTAAACAACAGGAATGACAAATACGAGAACTTTATTCGTATTTTTAAAAAAACAAAAACATAGAATGTCAAGAGGAAAGAAAAAAATATATAAAAAAAAGGGAAAAGTAATCAAAGACCTGACTCGAAAAATATTGGGAGTATTTAGTAAAAATTCCGATAATATATTGAATTACAAACAAGTTTGTGCCAAGTTAAAAATTGAAGATGCAGACGGAAGAGGACAGGTAATAAAAAAGATTGAAGATTTAAAAGGTCAAGGAAAATTAGAAGAAGTAGACAGAGGTAAGTATATTTTAAATCAAGATAAAAATTATCATATCGGTACCTTGGATTTAACGTCTAGTGGGAATGCTTATTTTATTTGTGAGGATTTTGAAAATGATGTTTTTATTCCTTCTATCAATGTCAACAGAGGTTTGGATAAAGATACCGTAAAGGTATATGTTTATAACAAACGTAGAAGTTCTAAAAAAGAAGGAGATGTTGTAGAAATTATAGAACGTGCAAAAACAGAATTTGTGGGAGTATTGCAGGTGAGCAAAAATTTTGGTTTTGTAGTGCCTGACAATAATAAAATGTATTCTGATATTTTTATTCCTAAAGATGAATTAGGAGAGGCAGTGAATGGTGAAAAAGTAATTGCAGAAATTACCGATTGGCCAGAAAATTCAAAAAATCCATTTGGTAAGGTTACGCAAGTACTTGGTATGCCTGGGGATCATAATACTGAAATACACAGTATTTTGGCAGAGTATGGATTGCCTTATGAATTTCCAGCTCATGTGGAGAGAGAAGCCGAAGAATTGGATACTACCATTACGGAAGAAGAAATTGCAAAGCGTAGAGATATGCGTAAAGATTTAACTTTTACCATAGATCCTAAAGATGCCAAAGATTTTGATGATGCACTTTCGTTTACCGTATTGGAAAATGGAAATTTTGAAATAGGAATTCATATTGCTGATGTTTCACATTATTTAGCGTTAGATTCTGAAATGGAAAAGGAAGCTTATGAAAGAGCTACTTCTGTGTATTTGGTGGATAGAGTAGTGCCTATGTTGCCAGAAAAATTATCCAATGGAGTATGTTCTTTACGTCCACATGAAGAAAAATTAACGTTTTCTGCCGTGTTTGAATTGAATGAAAAAGCACAATTGGTAAATGAATGGTACGGAAGAACCGTAACGTATTCTGATGAGCGTTTTGCTTATGAAGAAGCCCAAGTTATCATTGAAGAAGGAAAAGAAAATACAAAAGCAACCATCCCAGAAGAAATTTCTATTAGAGAAGGTTCTTATGAGGTTTCTGAGGATGTTGTGAATGCAGTGTTACAATTAGACACTTTAGCAAAAATAATGCGTAAAAAGCGTTTAAAAGACGGTGCTATTACTTTTGATAAGGTAGAAGTAAAGTTCAATTTAGATGAAAATGCTGTTCCACTTGGAGTTTTCTTTAAAGAATCTAAAGATGCCAACAAGCTGATTGAGGAATTTATGTTATTAGCCAATAGAAAAGTATCTGAATTTGTAAGTCGTAAAAAAGGACGACCTACTAAAAATACTTTTGTGTATAGAGTGCATGATGAGCCTAATGTTGATAAGTTAACGGCTTTACAAGGAATCATTCATAAATTTGGATACAGTATAGATTTGAAATCCAGACAATCGACTTCAGATAGTTTGAATAAATTATTAGAAGATGTGCATGGAAAAGGGGAATCAAACATGATTGAAACCTTAGCCATCCGATCTATGAGTAAGGCGGAATATACCACCGATAATATTGGACATTACGGATTGGCTTTTGAACATTATTCTCATTTTACTTCTCCGATCAGGAGATATCCCGATGTGATGGCGCACCGTTTGTTGCAAAATTATTTAGACGGGAATCCTTCTCCAAAACAAGAAGAGTATGAAGAGAAATGTAAACATTCTTCTGAAATGGAATATTTAGCAACCAAAGCGGAAAGAGATTCTATAAAATACATGCAAATCAAATACATGCAAGATCATGAGGATCAAGAATTTTTGGGTGTAATTTCTGGTGTTACTGAATGGGGGATTTATGTTGAAATCATTGAAAATAAATGTGAGGGTATGGTAAGAATTCGTGATATCAGAGATGATTATTATACTTTTGATGAAAAACAATATGCCTTGGTGGGACAAGCGACCAACAATATGTATCAATTGGGTGATGAGGTAAAAGTAAAAGTGAAAAATACCGATTTGGATAGAAAACATTTAGATTTTACCTTAATTCAAGATGTTTAAATAATTCCTATGGCATTAAATTTGCTTGCCTAGAATAGAATAAAAATAATACAGAATGAAAAAAATAATAGTTGCAATGTTCTTTTTGGTGGTCGCTTCGGCAACCGCTCAAGATATCATAGAAATTGATTTAGAAAAATTCGACAAGTTAAAAGTGTACAATGGCTTAAATGTTAATTTGATAAAATCAGATCAACAAAAAATTGAAATTAGCGGAGAAAGAGCCAATGAAATTTTAGTAAAAAATAAAAAAGGAACTCTAAAAATTTCCTTGGATTTGTTAAACTCTTTCAATCATCAAAAGGTGGTAATAAATTTATTTTACAACAGTAATATTGCCGAAATGGAAGCAAAGCAAGGTGCTGTTATTAGATCTACAGATATTTTCAAACAAACGCAATTGACTATCAGTGCACAAGAAGGAGCTTATATTAAATTAGACATGGAGGTAGATTATCTTACCGCCAAAGGGATTACAGGTGGGCATTTTCAATTAAAAGGAATTACAGAAACTCAGAATGTTAGTGTCGTTTCAGGTTCTAGTTACGAAGCTTTTTATTTAGAATCTAACTTAGCAACCATGTATGTTTCTACAGGATCTACTGCTCAAATACAAGTAAGCAAAGCATTAGATGCCAAAGCAAAACTAGGAGGAACGATTGAGTTTGCTGGAAGACCAGAATCTGTGAGTACGGCAGAATCTATGGGTGGAAAAATAAAAAAAGCAAAAGAAGATAAAGAAATAGATGTTGCGGAAAAGCAACAACTAAAATCTGAAGAGGCTTAAAAATATCTGATTTGTAGAAAAATAGGCATATGTAATTCAAAGTTATTATATTTGTCACATAAAATTATTAGAAATGAATTTACAGAGTATTTTTTTAGGGATGATTGGTCCACCACAAGTAATATTAATTGTTGTTGTTGTATTATTACTTTTTGGAGGTCGTAAGATTCCAGAATTAATGAAAGGTCTTGGTGG